>CAZTZW010000468.1:0-2554 GCA_964618085.1 uncultured Elusimicrobia bacterium | reverse complement strand
CGCCTGCTGGTGGGGCTCGGGCATCATCCTCCACCCGCCCGCGATGTCGCCCATGTGGGTGTTCCCCGAGCAGTTCGGCCTGCGCTACGAGCGCGCGGTCTTCAAGACCCGCGACGGCCTCGAGCTCAAGGGCTGGTTCATCCCCTCCCCGGCGGGCGACAAGCGCACCATCATCATGTGCCACGGCTGGGGCGACAACAAGGGCGAGCTGCTCAAGAAGACCTACTTCCTCAACGAGACCGGCGGCTTCAACCTGCTCTACTTCGACTTCCGCTCCCACGGCGAGAGCGGCGGCGACGTCACGACCATCGGCCCATTGGAGACGGCCGACTTCGACGCCGCCGTGGCCTGGCTGCGCGCCGAGAAGCCCGACGCGTCCGACCGCATCGGGGTCTTCGGCCTCTCCATGGGCGCGGCCGTGACGGTCGTCTCGATGCCCAACCATCCCGACCTGCGCTGCGCCGTGGTCGAGAGCCCCTACTCCAGCTACCGCGGCGTCATCCGCCGCTGGGCGTGGAACCACCTGCGCGTGCCGCCCGTGCCGCTGGTCAACATCACCTTGCTCATGCTGCGCTGGCGCCTGAACGACCCCAAGGTGGACGCCTTCGACCCCGTCGACGCGGCCGGGCGCATCGCCCCCCGCCCCATGCTCTACATCGCCGGCGAGTACGACGACCTCATGCCCGTGGGGGACGTGACGCGCGTCTTCGCGGCCGCCGGCGAGCCCAAGCAGCTGTGGACCGTGCCCGGCGCCTGGCACGCCAAGTGCCGCGAGGCCGCCGGCCTCGAGTACGACACCAAGCTCATCGGCTTCTACAACCGGCACCTCTGATGAGGACGGCCCCCCTCGTCCGGACGAAGCGGGAGCTCGCGCGCGCCGTCGCCGCCTGGCGCCGCAAGGGCCTGAGCGTCGGCTTCGTGCCGACGATGGGCGCGCTCCACGCGGGACACGCCGCGCTCGTGCGCCGCGCCGCCGCAGAGAACGACCGCGTCGTCGTGTCCGTCTTCGTCAACCCGCTGCAGTTCGGGCCCAACGAGGATTACGGCCGCTACCCGCGCGCCCTGCCCGCCGACCGCCGGCTGGTCGCGGCCGCGGGCGCCGCCCTCGTCTACGCGCCCTCGGTGAAGGAGATGTATCCCGACGGCTTCGCCGCTCACGTCGACGTCGGCCCCGTCGGCGACCTGCATTGCGGGAAGTACCGGCCCGGTCATTTCCGCGGCGTGGCGACCGTCGTGCTGAAGCTCTTCAACCAGGTCCGCGCCGACCGGGCCTACTTCGGAGAGAAGGACTACCAGCAGGTGGTCATCCTGGAACGCATGGTCCGCGACCTGGACGTCCCCGTCGAGGTCGTGCGCGTGCCGACGGTGCGGGAGAAGGACGGGCTGGCGCTTTCCAGCCGCAACGCTTATCTCTCGCCGCGCGAGCGCGCGGCGGCTCCCGCTCTTCGCCGCGCTCTGCGCGCCAGCGCCCGGGCCCGCAAGGACGTCGAGAACACCGTCCGCAGGGCGCTGACGGGCACCGGCTTGCGCCTGCAGTACGCCCACCTGGTCGACGCCGAGACCCTGCTCCCCCCCGCCGCCAAGACCCGCCGCAGGCGCCTATTGGCCGCCGCGTACCTGGGCCGCACGCGTCTGATTGACAATATTTACGTCTAAACGATAGGATGGGCCGATGACCTCGTCACACGGTAAGGCGCACGGGAAGCCGCCCGCCGGCGCGAAGCCTCCTTATAAGCGTCAGCAGTACTGGGTGGACGCCCCCCTGCAGCTCCAGATGGTGAGCTACGTGCTGTTCATCACCGCGGCGAGCCTCCTGCTCGTCAGCTTCAGCGTGTACCGCGGCGTGCAGGAATCCTCCGCCTCCTCGCTCCAGCTCGTGCACAACATCGACTGGATCAAGCACGCCATGCGCGCGCCGCTCCTGCTGGCCTCGGTCATCTGCCTCATCGCCAGCGGCCTGCTGACGCTGTTCTGGTCGCACCGCTTCGCGGGACCGCTGCGCGTCCTCTCGGCGGGCATCGCCCGCGTGCGTCACGGGAACTTCTCCATACCGGTGCGCGTGCGCGACACCGACGCGCACCAGGAACTCGTCCGCGAGTTCGCGCTCATGCAGGACGAGCTGCGCAAGCGCCTCTCCGAGGACCGCGCCCACGTCGCCGCCGCCGTCGAGCATCTCGAGGCCGCCGAGGACGCCGCCTCCGGCGACGCCAAAGCCGGGATCGGCAAGGCACTCGACTCCCTGCGCAAGGCGTGCGCGCAATACCACCTATGATGACGGCGGCGTTGACCGTCCTGCTCGCCCTCCCGGCGGCGGCGGCCGAACCCGCTCCCGCCGCCTCGCTCGCCGCCTTCCTCTCGGACGCGGTGGGCGCCGACGGCCTGGAGGTCCTGGCGGCCCGCGGCTACGTCGTCCTCCAGGGCCCCAAGTCCGCGCGCCGCGCCGCGGCCGCGCACTGGAAGGCGCTGGAGCGCCTCTCCGGCGCCTCCAAGTCCTGCTGGACCTTGGCCGCGGCGGTGGACGCGGCCGTCTCGACGGGCGCCGCGCGCGGCGGCG
>CAZTZW010000467.1:0-2560 GCA_964618085.1 uncultured Elusimicrobia bacterium | reverse complement strand
CCCCCCCCCCCCCGCCCGGGCGGCGGGCCGCCCCGGCGGGGCTCGGGCTTGGGCTCGGCCGGCTTGCGCGCCTTCTTGGGAGCGGGAGCCTCGACGAGCGCGGGGGCAGGCGCGGCGGCGACCGAACCCGAGGCCTTGAGATCCTCGACGGCGCGCGTCAGGTCCGCGAGACGCTCGATGAGGGCCTCGTCGCGCTCCGAGATGGCCGCGACCTTCTTGGTGAGGCCGCGCAGCTCGCCGCCCATCTCCTCGAGCTGGGTCTTCAGGTTCTGCAGATAGGTCATCGCCGGGCTGACGCCGCCGGGGAGCGTCGCGCCGGTGAGCGCGTCCCTCTTCTCGGCCGCGGGCGAGGCCGTGGCGACGGGCAGGGGAACGGTCTTCGCCGGCTCGGAGTCCTCGGGGATGTAGACCGGCCGCACGGGCGCGTGAGCGGCGCCCTCGGCGACGGCCGTCTCCTCGCCGTGCGCCTCGTCGGCCGCGTCAGCCGCGGCGCGGTACTGGCCGAGCAGGAAGAAGAACAGGGCCCCGCTCACGAGCAGGCCCGCCGAAGAGATGTAGAACCAGCCGTCCGCCAGGAGTCCCGCCATGGAGAGCAATGATATCGACCTGGGACCCCTGCGTCAAGCAACGAGGACGGGGTGTTTGATATAATCGCGGTCTTGATGACGAACGACCGTCTCGGGTGGTGCGCCGCCGCGGAGGCCGACGCCGTTCCGGCCGCCGATTGGCTCTCGCCCGGGGAACTCGAGGAGCTCGACGCGCTGTCGCCCAGGCGCCGCCGCGACCGCATGGCCGGCCGCGTGGCCGCCAAGCGCGCCCTGACCGCGCACCTGCGCGAGGAGCTGGGCTGGGACGCCGACCCGCGGGAGCTCGTCATCGCCAACGACGAGGAAGGCCGCCCGCTCGTGCGCCTGCCCCGCGGGACCCCGGCCGGGACGCCGTCCATCTCCCTGTCGCACAGCGGCTGGGGGGGGCTGTGCGCCGTGGCCGCCCCGGGCGAGCGCGTCGGCTGCGACCTCGAAGCCGTGGTCCCGCGCCCCCGCGAGGTCCTCGCCTTCGTGGCCGCGCCCGACGAGCTGGGCTCGGTCGACCCGTCCGATCCCGCCGCGCAGGCCCGCCTGTGGACGGGGAAGGAAGCCGTGCTCAAGCTGCTCGGACTGGGCCTCGACGCCGACGCGAAGATGGTCGAGGTCCGCGCCGGCGGCGCCGAGGTGCGCCTCGGCGGCCTTCCCGCCCGCCGCTGGGAGGAGCTCGGCCGCCCCCGCATCACCGTCGCGTTCACGCCCCGCGACGGCTTTCTAGCCGCCGTCGCCCGTACCGGAGGGACCCATGGATAAAGAGAAGACCCAGAAAGCGCCGCGCCCCGCAGCCGCCAGCGTCGTCAAGCTGCGCGCCGCGGTCGAGAAGGCCATGGCCGGCGGCGGGGGAGCCCGCGTTGAGGCGCAGAAGGCCCGCGGCAAGTTCACCGCCCGCGAGCGCATCCATTATCTCCTCGACGAGGGCAGCTTCCAGGAGCTCGACCTCCTCGTCAACACGCGCGCGACCGCGTTCGGCCTCAAGGACAAGGAGATCCCGGGTGACGGCGTCATCACCGGCTTCGGCCAGATCGGCGGCCGCGAGGTGTGCCTGTTCGCGCAGGACTTCACCGTGCTCGGCGGCTCGCTCGGCCTCGCCCACGCGATGAAGATCTGCAAGATCATGGACCTGGCGCTCGAGAACCGCGTGCCCGTCATCGGCCTGCTCGACTCCGGCGGCGCCCGCATCCAGGAAGGCGTGGACTCCCTCGACGGCTACGCCGAGATCTTCAAGCGCAACGTGAAGGCCTCGGGCGTCATCCCGCAGATCTCCGTGATCCTCGGGCCGTGCGCCGGCGGCGCCGTGTACTCGCCCGCGCTCACCGACTACGTGTTCATGGTCGAGGGCATCTCGCAGATGTTCGTGACCGGCCCCGACGTGGTGAAGACCGTCACCGGCGAGGAAGTCTCCTTCGACGGCCTGGGCGGCGCCGAGGCGCACTCCGCCAAGTCCGGCGTCTGCCATTTCGTGGCCAAGTCCGAGCCCGACTGCTTCCGCCAGGTGCGCGAGCTGCTGTCCTACCTGCCGCAGAGCCGCTCGGAGAAGCCGCCGCGCGTCGCCAACCCCGACCCCGTCCGCCGCTCGACCCCGCTGCTGGAAAAGATGTGCGACCTGGACCCCCGCAAGCCCTACCGCGTCCAGCACATCATCTGGCAGATCGTCGACGAGCACAAGTTCTTCGAGGTCCAGGCCGGCTACGCCAAGAACATCGTCACCGGCTTCTGCCGCATGGGCGGCGAGGTCGTGGGCGTGGTGGCCAACAACCCCGGCCACTTCGCGGGCGCGCTCGACATCAACGCCTCCGACAAGGCGGCGCGCTTCATCCGCTTCCTCAACGCCTTCAACATCCCCATCCTGACCTTGGTCGACGTGCCCGGCTACTGGCCCGGCGTCCAGCAGGAGCACGGCGGCATCATCCGCCACGGCGCGAAGATGCTCTTCGCCTATGCCGAGGCGACGGTGCCCAAGATCACGGTGGTGCTGC
>CAZTZW010000466.1:0-2588 GCA_964618085.1 uncultured Elusimicrobia bacterium | reverse complement strand
CACCCCGTCAGGTACGGCCGCCCGTTCCAGTTGCGCCGCAGCTCGCGCAGGAAGCTCTCGTAGCGGCGGTGCGTGCCCTTCTCCACCATGTCGCCGAGCTGGACGATGAAGGAGCCGGGCAGGTCCTGGAGCGACGACAGCTGCTCCGAGAACACGCCGGGCCGGTTGAACAGCTTGCGGTATATCCACCAGCGCGAGGGCTCGCAGTCGCCCAGCACCGCGAAGCTGACCGTGTCGCCGCCCGCCGTGGGCAGGCGCGAGAGGCGGCGCAGCTGCCGCTCGGTGCGCAGGCGCGAGGCCATGAGCACGAGGTTCTCCGGCGGCCGCTCGTCGGCGTAGCGTCTCACCTCTTAAGGATAACCCCGGCGACGAGCGCTGTCAACGCGCCGGCGGCGTCGATGAGCACGTCGGTGGCCGCCCCGGCCCGGCCGGGCACGAAGGACTGGTGCCACTCGTCGGTGACGGCGTAGAGGACCGATAAGGCGAAGGCGGCCGCGCGCCCGACGCTCGCGCGCCGCAGCAGGGCGAAGAGGACCGCGTACTCGGCCATGTGCGCGAGCTTGCGCAGGGGGTAGTCGTAGGAGAGGGAGGACTTCAGGTCGGGGATGGAGGAGAACCAGAAGATGAGAGCGCACCACGCGACGACCGGCCCCCACGCTGAAAGGCGCCTCACGGGAGGAGGATATCATTTGATAGGATGCCCGCCCATGTTCAAGGACATGCGCCTGCTCGCGCGCGAGACCCTCGTCTACGGGCTCTCGACGGTGCTGGGGCGCCTGCTCAACTTCCTCCTCACCCCGCTCTTCACCCACCTCTTATCGCCGTCCGACAACGGCGTGGTCAGCACCGTCTACGCCTACGTCGCCTTCCTGACCGTCGTCTTCGGCCTGGGCCTGGACACCGCCTACCTGCGGCTGGGGCGCAAGGACGGCAAGGCCGACCCGCGCGCCTTCTCCAGCGCCTTCTGGGCCGTCTCCGGCGCCGCCGCCGCCTTCGCTCTGCTCATGACCCTCGGCGCCGACTGGCTGGCGCCGCACCTGGACCTCGAAGGCGCCGCCCCGGTGCTGCGCTGCGCCGCATGGATCCTCGCCCTCGACGCCGCCGCGTCCTTGCCCTTCGCGGAGCTGCGCGGCGCCCAACGCGCCTCGAGCTACGCGGGCATCCGCCTGGCCGGCATCGGGCTGAACCTGGTCCTGTGCTGGTTCTTCGTCGCGCGCATGGGGCTGGGCATGACCGGCATCTTCCTGGCCAACCTCATGGCCTCGAGCCTCTCCCTGGCCCTGCTCATCCCGATATTGCTGCGCCGCGTGGACGGCGGACCCGAGATGGCCCTGTTGAGGCCCCTGCTCGCCTACGCGCTGCCCTTGGTGCCCGCGGGCCTGGCGTCCATCGCGGTGCAGGTCGCCGACCGTCCCATCCTCGGCCTGTTCTACGACAAGGCCGTCGTCGGCGTCTACTCCGCCAACTACAAGCTCGGCGTGCTCATGATGCTCGTTGTGACCATGTTCGACCAGGCCTGGAAGCCGTTCTTCCTCCAGCGCGCCTCGCGCCCCGACATCGACGCGCTGATGGCGCGCGTGCTCACCTGGTTCGCGGCCGGGGCCTCCTGGGTGTTCCTGGCCATCGCCTTGCTCGCGGGCCCCGCCGTCACCGCGCCGCTGTTCGCGGGCAAGTCCCTCATCCACCCGCTGTTCTGGGGGGGGCTGCCCGTCGTGCCGGTCGTGACCTTCGGCTACCTCCTGGCGGGCTTCTACTACGTGATGCTGGCGCCCCTCATGATCGTCGGCCGCACGGGCTCGGTGGCGGTGGCCACCGCCTGCGGCGCCGCCGTGAACCTGGGCGCCTTGCTCCTCCTCATCCCGCGCTGGGGCATGATGGGCGCGGCCTGGGCCACCGCCGCGGCTTACGCGGCGATGGCGCTGGCGGTGTGGGTCCAGGGACGCGCCGCGCGCCCGGTGCCCTACGAGTGGCGGCGCGTCGCCGTCGCGGCGGCCTGGACCGGCGCGCTGTACGCGCTCGGCTCGAGCCTGCCCTGGTGGGGACGCGCGCTGTGCGTCGCGGCGTACCCGGCGGGACTGTGGCTGGGACGTTTCCTGGCGCCCGACGAGCTCGCCGAGCTCCGCGCCTTGGTCAACGCACGGGCTTCACGTTCAGCGCCTCGGCCGACGGACGCGGGCTGAACGGGTCGAGCAGGGGGAGCACCGGACGCGGCGCCTCCAGCGCCCGCGCCGAGCGCAGGAGCAGAGTCGTCCCTTCGAAGGAGAACGCGACCTCCATCCCCGCGCCTTTCCACGCGTCCAAGGCGCGCGCGAGCCGCGCCACCTTCGCCAGGCGCTCCGCGGAGAGGACCGGGACGCCCTCCGGCGAGACCAAGCGAGAGGGCGCCGACGGGCGGCCCGTGCGCCGGTCCAGCGCGTAGCGGTCGCCGCCCGCCTCGACGGTGATGCGCCCGCGGCGCCCCGTGCCCGGGTCGCGGGAGAAAGCGAGGCCCTCCGCGTCCGCCTTGACCGCGCGCAGAGCGCGCAGGCGTCCGTCGAAGGCCGCGCCCCGGCCCGCGCGCAGGCGCGCGCCGTACGGGCCGGGCGCCC
>CAZTZW010000465.1:0-2606 GCA_964618085.1 uncultured Elusimicrobia bacterium | reverse complement strand
TCACCGGCATGCGGCATTTCCGTCATTGATTGACGACGGTCAGCACGCGTTCGCGCTCCAAAAGTCGTAGAATAAGGCTCAGCCGGACGAGAGGGGAATGAACGATAAAGCCTGGCTGATGCTGGAAGACGGGACGCTCTTCGCGGGCCGCGCCTGCGGCGCCGCCGGAGAGACGGGCGGGGAATTCGTGTTCAACACCGCCATGACGGGCTACCAGGAAGTGCTCACCGACGCTTCCTACGCGGGTCAGTGCGTCGTGATGACCTACCCGCTCATCGGCAACTACGGCATCACCGCCCGCGACAACGAATCCTCCCGCCCCCGCCTCTCCGGCTTCGTCGTGCGCGAGCTGTGCAAGCACCCCTCCAACCACGAGATGGTCGAGACGGCCGGCGAGTTCCTGCGCAAGCACGGCATCGTCGCCATCGAGGACGTCGACACCCGCCGGCTGACCTTGCTCCTGCGCGAGAAGGGCGCCCTGCGCGGCGTCATCAGCACGCTCGACGGCGACCCCAAGCGCCTGCTGGCCAAGGCGAAGGCCCTGCCCACGATGGCCGGCCAGAACCTGGCCAAGACCGTCACCGCCGATGAAGCCTACGTCTGGGACGAGGGCTTCGTCCCGAACGGCCCCGAGTACAAGGTCGTCGTCATGGACTTCGGCGTCAAGCACGGCATCCTGCGCTGCCTCGCCGCCATGGGCTGCCGCGTCACCGTGGTCCCCAGCTCGACGACGGCCGAGCAGATCCTCGCCATGAAGCCCCACGGCGTCCTCCTCTCCAACGGCCCCGGCGACCCCGAGCCCGTCCTCGACGCCGTCGAGACCATCAAGGGCCTCCTCGCGGCGCGCATGCCGCTGTTCGGCATCTGCCTCGGCCATCAGCTCCTGGGCCTGGCGCTCGGCGGCAGGACCTTCAAGCTGAAGTTCGGCCACCACGGCTCCAACCACCCGGTGAAGGACCTCTCCACCGGCAAGATCGAGATCACCTCCCAGAACCACGGGTTCTGCGTCGACCTCCAGTCCCTGCCGCCCACGGTCAAGACCACCCACGTCAACCTCAACGACGGCACGTCCGAGGGGATGGCCCACACGGAGCTTCCCGCCTTCTCGGTGCAGTACCACCCGGAGGCCTCCGCCGGGCCCCGCGACGCCCGCTACCTCTTCGAACGCTTCCGCGGCCTGATGGCCGCGAACCTGGAGGCCAAGACCAAGTGCTGACCGCGCTCCTCGTGCTCGCCTTCGGCGTCATCCCCGTCGGGCTGTACTTCTGGCGCGAGCACAAGGTCACCACCCCCAGCCTCCAGTGGCCGACCCTCGGCAAGATCCTCAACCTCCAGTTCGAGGACTCCCCGCCCCGCCTCACCGGCAATTGGAACGGCCGCGAGATCGCCTTCGAGGCCCTCGCCGCCGGCGGCGTGCGCGCCACGGCCAAGCTCGGCGCGGCCACGCGCCTGCGCGTGGAGTGCGGCGAGAAGGCCCTCGTGACCAAGCGCGCGGGCATGCTCGTGCCCGACCCCGTCGAGCCCATCCTGCCCGAGTTCCGCGACCGCCTGCTCGCGCGCTGCTCGGACAAGGCCGCGGGCGCCGTCGTCTTCGACGAGGCCATGCAGCACCGCCTCGCCGGCATGCCCGACGTCGACTTCGTCGGCCAAGGCGTCGCCGTGGTCTGGACCTTCCCGCTCCTGCGCGACCCGGACGCGGCCGAGGCCGTGATGGGCGCGCTGTGCGCGGTCGCCGACGCCCTCGAAGGATTCCCCCAGGGAGGCAAGCTTGCCTAAGCGGACCGACCTCAAGAAGATCCTCGTCGTCGGCTCGGGCTCCATCGTCATCGGACAAGGCCCCGAGTTCGACTACTCCGGCACCCAGGGCTTGAAGGCGCTGCGCGAGGAGGGCTACGAGGTCGTCCTCATCAACTCCAACCCCGCCACCATCATGACGGACCCGGAGTTGGCCGAGCACACCTACATCGAGCCCCTCAGCGTCGACTTCCTCGAGAAGATCATCGCCCTCGAGAAGCCCGACGCCATCCTGCCCACCTTGGGCGGCCAGACCGCGCTGAACCTGACCGTGGCCGCGGCCGAACGCGGCATCTTGAAGAAGTATGGAGTCGAGATCCTCGGCGCCCGCCTCGACACCATCCGCAAGGCCGAGGACCGCCAGCTCTTCAAGCAGGCCATGCTCAAGATCGGCCTGGACCTCCCGCGCTCCATCGTCATCACCGATGAGAGCGACCTGAAGTCCGTGGCCCGCGACCTGGGCTTCCCCGTCATCGTGCGCGCCTCCTTCACCCTCGGCGGCACGGGCGGCGGCATCGCCTACCATCTCGACGAGCTGCGCGACCGCGTGCGCCGCGCTCTCGAGGCCAGCCCCGTGAAGAAGGTGCTCCTCGAGGAGTCCGTCATCGGCTGGAAGGAGTACGAGCTCGAGGTGATGCGCGACCACAAGGACAACTTCGTGGTCATCTGCACCATCGAGAACCTCGACCCCATGGGCGTGCACACCGGCGACTCCATCACCGTCGCCCCCATCCAGACCCTCACCGACCGCGAATACCAGATCATGCGCGACGCCTCCTTCGCGGTCATTCGCGAGATCGGCGTCGAGACCG
>CAZTZW010000464.1:0-2609 GCA_964618085.1 uncultured Elusimicrobia bacterium | reverse complement strand
GGCCGATCATGGCGAGGAAGAAGAGGTGGAAGACGAGGAAGAAACGGTTGAAGCCCGGGTCGCCCTGCATGTAGCCCGCGGCGTAGACGTGGATGAGCGAGCCCACCAAGGCCACCATGGCGAGCACCGAGGCCGACGGGCCGTCGAGGCGCGCGCCGAAGGCCACGCCCCAGTCCCCGACCAGCGCCCAGGTCCACAGGGGCTGGTCGAAGCCGCGGCCCGAGTGCACGTAGGCGGCCAGGCTCGCGGCCGAGGCGCACACGACGACGCAGGAGGCGAGGATGGGCCAATGCGTCCACTCGGGCTTCACGCGCCGCATGACGAAGAAGCCGAAGAGGATGGCCGCCACGGGCGCGGCGAACAGGGCCTTGAGCGGCAGGGCGATCTCGGGAGGGATCATCCGCGCAACTCGTTCAACGCCCCAGCATCTAGACCCGCGCCGATGCGGTGGAGGCGGAGGATGAGCGACAGGCCCACGACGGCCTCGGCCGCGGCGACCGCGAGGATGATGGCGACGGCGGCCAGCGCTTCCGTGTCCGAGAACAGTCCGGCATGGTGCACGAGCGCGACGTTGACGGCCGCGATCATGAGCTCCAGACCGAGCAGCATCGCCAGCAGCTGGCGGCGCAGGACGCAGGCGGCCAGGCCGAGTGCGAAGAGCGCGCCGGTCGTCAGCCACACCGCCGCGGTCAGGTCGAGAGTCACGCGCGCTCCTCGGGGACCAGGGCCAAAGAGGCCAGGAGCATCAGCAAGGTCGCCGCCTCGGTGGCGACGGCGTACGGCTTGAAGAGCGCGGCGCCCAGGCCCTGCTGGAAGTGCGGGGAGACGACGTGACCCACCGCGTTCGCCGGCGAAGCCGTCGAATTCATAAGGAGGACGACCTCGGCGGCGGCGACGGCCAGGCCGGCCCAGGCCAGCGGACGCGGGATGGAGAACTCGGCGAAGCGCGGTCCCTGCGCCCCGCCGGCGGCCATCACGGTCACGACCACGAGCACCATCACCGCGCCGGCGTAGATCATGACCTGGAGGATGCCCAGCAGGGGAGCCCCGCAGGCGGCGAAGATGATCCCGGTCTGGAGTAAGGCGGCCAGGAGGCAGATGGCGCTGACGTACAGGGAGCGGTGGAACAGCATCACCAGTCCGAAGAACGCCGCGAGCGCGCCCGCGGTCAGGACGATCCAAAGGGTCATGAGCGCGGACATTCTACGAAAACCCCCCGCCCCCCGTCCAATCTAAGAGGAAGGAACCCTTATAATTGTGCGCGCAGCAGCTCCTGCAGCGTGCCCACCGCCTTGATGCCGGCCTTGATGACGAACCAGGACGCTCCGAGGAAGACGCCGCTGAGGACCGCGACGGGCCAGGCCAGCCGGGGCGCGGGCGCCGCCGGGCCCGGGTCGGACGCGCGCAGTTCCTCGGCGAGGTCGGCCAGCATGACCAAGGTGAACGGCCCCGCGGCCAGGCTGAGGAAGAAGCCGAGGACGGGGATGAGCCCGACGGCGAACGGGACCACCGCGACGATGGCGAGCCTGCCGGCCACCGGCCACCAGCGTCCGGAGACCCGCCGCCAGGACGTCTCCAAGGCGGCGATGCCGCCCGTCCCCTCGGTCAACGTGATGAAGGGCGCCCAGAACAGGAGCGGCGTCAGCCACAGCCCCGGCAGGAACAGGAGGAACGCCGCGCCTCCCCCCGCCAACAGCACGAGGCTCAAGGTCCACGCGAACGGGCCGGTCTTGCGCCAGCCCTCGACGAGACACTCCCGTATGTCCGCCTCGCCCGCGGCCGCTTCGAGCGCCGCGGCCTGCGCCCACGTCGAGAGCCAGAGGACCAGGAGCAGGGCCGCGCCGCCGGCGACGGACCACACGAGCCACGGCGACCAGCGCCCCAGACCCGCCGCGTACATGCCGGCCAACGACGGGATGAAGCCGCCGAGCAAAGTCGCGGCTCCCGCGATTCCGCTGGCCGCGAGCAGCACCCACCAGCGGCGCTTGAACCTCTCCCATGAGCGCGCGATCCAGGCCTCGACGGTCGTCATATGCCCACGATACGATAAACGGCGCAGGTTGAGCGAGCGCCGGGCACCCCCTGATATACGGGGCGGGTCCTGTCGCCTCGCGTCAGGGAGCCTGCGGGCGCCGCGAGAGCCCCTATCGCCCAGCTATGACGCACTCAGAAATTCGCGGCGTCCTCGGCTCCCTGCCGCGAGGCGCCACCCGCCCCTTTAGAGGATGCCCGGCGCTCTCAGGCGACCCTCGCGATGGCGCACGGGATTTCCTCTTGCCCCCCATCGAGTCCTCTTGGCTGGCGCTTCGCGCCCTCTAAAGGAACGGCAAGGAGGAGTTCTTTGATAGGCCGTCTACCTTGATATGCCGTTTCCACATGCCGTGCTGGAACGAGTTCGAGGGAGGGCAAGAGGAGACCCCTAGTCCCAGGCGGCGCGGCGTGCCCGTCGCCGGCGGGAGGGCGCGGTAGCCCCGCGCCCCGGTCAATCAGCGCGGCGGGTCGCGTTCCACGTATTCGAAGAACTCGAAGTCCGCCGGCTGGCGCCTGCCGCTGATGTCGTGGCAGGCCACGCCCACGAATGCGCCGGTGAAGCTCTTGGTGTAGCCCCT
>CAZTZW010000463.1:0-2620 GCA_964618085.1 uncultured Elusimicrobia bacterium | reverse complement strand
CGCGGAGCCGCCGTGGCCGCGAAGGTCCACCGCGAGGCTGCCCCAGCCGCGGGCGGCCAGGCGCGACGTGAAGCGCTCCCACTCGCCCTTGCCGGCGCCCACGCCGTGGGCCAGCACGAGGACGGGCATCCCGCGCCGCGGCGCGCGCCAGACGGCGGAGAGCCGGCGCCCGCCGCTTTCGACGGCCACCGTGGCGGGCTTGGCCGGCTTGGGCATGAACGGCGGCGGCTTGGGGGCGGCGGCGGCCAGCGCCGCCAGCAGGAGGAGGGGGCTCAGCGGCATCGCATCGCGAGCTCGTAGCCCGCGTTATAGATGGCGAACACCGAGTCCTGCACGCGCATGACGCTGCGCAGGAGCTCGTCGGTCTTGTGGGTGAACTCCTTGTCGCCGGCCCACTTGTTCTCGTGCACGATGGCGCGCGCGGCGCCCGCGTCGACGTACAAGGCGTTGAGCGTGAGCTGGAGCTGCTGGACCTGGCCCAGGATGAGCAAGGCGGCCTGGTACATCTCCGGGTCGGCCAGGGCCTGGGACTGGGCGATGCGCTCGCGCGTCGTGAGGTAGTACAGGTTCTGGCGGACCTGGTCGCAGCCCGCGGTGAGCGTCTCGAAGTTCGACTTGATGGTCTCGATGCTCGGGCCGGGGTCGGGCTGGGCGTAGGCGAAGCGCAGGTTGTCTCCCTGCGCCTTGACGTATTGGTGTATCTGCCCGAGGTTGGCCACCTGCTGGGCGACCTGTCCGGCGACCGCCTTCATGACGGGGATCATCATGGGGTCGCTCTGCTGGCGCGCCATGCGGTCGCGCGCGGTGAGCAAAGCGTCCCAGAAGAAGCGCTCCTGCCACAGCGTGGGGGCGACCTCCTGGGCGGAGGCGGCGGGGGCGAGCAGGAGCACGAGCAGGAGCGCTCTCACGAGGGACAGTGTAGGGGCGCGGCGCGGCCCTGTCAATACGGGCCCCGCGCACGTTGACGGGGACTCCGGCCAAGTCGTATCCTTATATACGTGAGCACCGACGACGTCCTCGCTTTGGTCGGACGACTGTTCCTGTCCATCATCTTCCTGGCCTCGGCCTTCGGGAAGATCACCAATTTCGACGGCACCTTGCAGTACATGGACGCGCACGGCATCCCGCTGGCGACCGTCGCGTGCGTCGTGTGCATCGCGGTCGAGTCCCTCGGCGCGGTGGCCCTCATCCTCGGCTACAAGACCCGCTGGGGCGCGGCCGCGCTCGCGGTGTTCATCGTCTCGGCGACGGCGGTGTTCCACACCGCGCCCGACCAGCGCATCCAGCTCTTGAAGAACCTGGCCATTCTCGGCGGGCTGCTGTCCGTCTTGGCTAACGGCCCCGGCCCCATCAGCCTCGAGGGCGGGGGCAAGGCTTGAGCAAGACGGAGAAGGCGGCGCACCAGGTCCTCGCCCGCAAGTACCGCCCGCAGGGCTTCGACGAGGTCGTCGGCCAGCCCGCCGTCTCCCAGACCCTCAAGAACGCGCTGTCGACCAAGCGCCTCCACCACGCCTACCTGTTCACCGGCCCTCGCGGCTGCGGCAAGACGACCAGCGCGCGCATCCTGGCCAAGGCCCTCAACTGCGCGAAGGGCCCGACGCCCGAGCCCTGCGACGAGTGCACGTCCTGCAAGGAGATCGCTCTCTCCTCCAGCCTCGACGTGCTGGAGATGGACGCGGCCTCCAACACCGGCGTCGACAACGTCCGCCAGGTCATCGTCGAGACGGTGGGCCTGGCGCCCACCCGCGACCGCTACAAGGTCTTCATCATCGACGAGACGCACATGCTCTCGAGCGCGGCCTTCAACGCGTTGCTCAAGACCATCGAGGAGCCGCCCGCCCACGTCGTCTTCATTCTGGCGACCACCGAGTCGCACAAGGTCCCGGCGACCATCGCCTCGCGCTGCCAGCGCTTCAAGTTCCGCCCCGTCCCCGCCGACCTCCTGGCCGGCCACCTCTCCGAGATGGCCAAGAAGGAGAAGATCGCCGTCGAGCCCGCCGCGCTCGAATTGCTCGCGCGCGCGGCCGAGGGCTCTTTGCGCGACGCGGTCTCCCTCCTCGACCAGTGCCGCTCCGCCTCCGACGGCAAGGTGACCGCCGAGTCGGTGCGCGACATGTTCGGCTTCACCGCCGCCGACCTCCTGCTGGGCGTGGCGCAGGCGCTCATCGCCCGCGACGCCAAGGCCCTGGCCAAGTGGCTCAAGGCCGTCTACGAGGACGGGGTCGACCCGTCCCAGCTCCTGCGCGACCTGCGCGCCGGCATCGAGGGCGTCTACCTCGAGAAGCTCGGCGCGGGCGAGGCCGACCCGGCCTGGGCCAAGGCGCTCTCCGGCGCCGGCTCTGATGGATTGGGCTTCTTGCTCCGTCGCCTGAACCGCGCCCTCGAGGAGATGCGCTACGGCGACTCGCCGCGCCTCTCGCTCGAGCTCGGCCTGTTCGGCTGCATCGAAGCCGCCGCCGACCTCGGCGAGTGGGTCCTGCGCCTGGAGGCGCTGGAGAAGCGCCTCGTCGCCGGCGGCGGCGGAGCGGCCTTCGCTCCCGCCCCGTCGGTCTCGCCGTCGCCGCGTCCCGCCGCGCCCGCGGCGCCTGCCGCGAAGGCCGTCGCCGCCCCGGCCCCGGCC
>CAZTZW010000462.1:0-2623 GCA_964618085.1 uncultured Elusimicrobia bacterium | reverse complement strand
AGGGTCCATAGTCGCTCTACCAGGAGGATTTCTTGACGCCGGGGATCAGCCCCTGGTGCGCCATCTTGCGGAAGCACATGCGGCACGTGCCGAAGTCGCGGTAATACGCGCGCGGGCGGCCGCAGATCTGGCAGCGGTTGCGCTGACGCGTCGAGAATTTGGGCGTCTTGACCATCTTAGCCCGCCATGCCGTCGTAGCCATGATTAGTTGTTCCCCTTGGCGGCCTGCGCCGGAGTCTTGAACGGCATGCCGAGCTCGAGGAGGAGGTCCTGGCTGAGGACGTCCTTGCCGGCGGTGGTGACGAAGGAGATGTTCATGCCGCGCATCTTGGGCACGCGCTCGGCCTTGATCTCAGGGAAGATCAGCTGTTCCTTGAGGCCCAGGTTGAAGTTGCCCGAGCCGTCGAAGCCCTTGGGCTCGAGGCCGCGGAAGTCGCGGATACGCGGGATGGCGACCGTGATGAGGCGGTCGAGGAACTCCCACATGCGGTCGCCGCGCAGGGTGACGCGCACGCCGATGGGCATGCCCTGGCGCAGCTTGAAGTTGGAGATGGACTTGGACGCGCGGCGCACCTCGGGCCACTGCCCGGTGATGAGCGCGAGCTCCTCGCGCGCGTTGTCCAGGAGCTGGACGTTGTCGCGCGCCTCGGAGACGCCGATGTTGACGACGATCTTCATCAGGCGCGGCACCTGGAAAGGGTTCTTGAGGCCGTGCTTCTCCATGATGGCGGGCACGACTTCCTCGGCGTACATCTTCTTGAGGCGAGGGAAAGCGTGCTCGGTCTCGCGGCCGTCGGCGTTCGTCTCGAACGCCGGGCCGGCGGCCTTGGCGGCGGACTGCTTCTCGAGGCCCGCCTTCTTCGCGGCGGCCGCGGCCTTCTGGGCCTTAGCTTTTTCTGCGTCGGTCTTCTCAGCCATTGTCTCTTACCTGTTTATTCGATCGTCGCGCCCGAGTCGACGGCCACGCGGACCTTGTCGCCGTTGGGCTGGACTTTGATGCGCACGCGGGTGGGCTTGTTCGTCTTAGGGTCCACCAGCATGACGTTGGAGATCGCGATGGGGGCCTCCATCTTGGAGATGCCGCCCGGCTCCGTCTGCGTGGGCTTCTTGTGCTTGGTGACCACGTTCACCTTGGACACCAGGACGCGCGCCGTCGTGAACGCGTCGCCGGCGATGATCTCCATGACCTCGCCGACCTTGCCCTTGTCCTTGCCGGAGATGACGACGACCTTATCCTTCTTGCGGATCTTGAGCTTCATGACTACACGACCTCCGGGGCCAGCGAGATGATCTTGAGGAATTCCTTGTCGCGCAGCTCGCGGGCCACGGGGCCGAACACGCGCGTTCCTTTCGGCTCGTTCTCGTCGTCGACGAGGCAGGCCGCGTTGTCGTCGAAGGAGACGTAGGAGCCGTCGGCGCGGCGGGTGTTGCGCTTCACGCGCACCACGACCGCCTTGACGACCGCGCCCTTCTTGATCGCGCCGTTGGGCAGGGCGTCGCGCACGGAGCAGACGATGATGTCGCCGATGTGCGCGTACTTGCGGTACGAGCCGCCCATGACGTGGAAGCACTGCAGCTTGCGCGCGCCGGAGTTGTCGGCGACGTTGAGGATGGAGCGGAGCTGGATCATGTTACTTGACCTCCGCGGCGCGGGGGGCGGCCTTGACGACGCGGACGATGCGCCAGCGCTTGAGCTTCGAGAGCGGGCGGGTGCTCGTGATCTCGACGAGGTCGCCCTCGCGGGCCTCGTTGCCCTCGTCGTGAGCGTGGAACTTCTTGCTCTTGGTCATGACCTTGCCGTAGAACGGGTGGAGCACGGAGCGGGTGATCTTGATGACGCGCGTCTTGTCCATCTTATCGGACACGACGACGCCCTCGAGGGTCTTGCGCTGACCGCGCTCTTCGACGGCGGCGGGGGTCGGCGCGGGGGCGGGCTTGGGAGCGGTCTTCGTCACTTGGAGGTCTCCTGGGCGCGGAGCGCGGTCTTCATGCGCGCGATGTCGCGGCGAAGGCGGCGCAGCTCCATGGGGTTCTTGAGAGGCGCCACATTGTGCTGGTAGGTGAGCTTGGCGCGCTCGCCGGCGGCCTTGACGAGCTCGGAACGGAGAGCGTCGCCGGACAGGGTCGCGGGCTTGGCGGCTTTGACTTTCTTATCGGCCATGACTAGATGTGCTCCCGGCGGACGATCTTGGTCTTGATCGGCAGCTTGTACTGCGCCGTGCGCAGCGCCTTGTTCGACTCGTCGAGCGTGAGGCCCTCGAGCTCGAACAGGATGCGGCCCGGGCGGATGACGGCGGCCCAGTGGTCCGGCGCGCCCTTACCCTTACCCATGCGGGTCTCGGCGGGGTGCTTCGTGATCGCCTTGTCGGGGAAGATGCGGACCCAGAGCTTGCCGCCCTTCTTCATGTGGCGCGAGATGGCGACGCGGGACGCCTCGATCTGGCGGGCGGTGACCCACTTCGGCTCGAGGGCCTTGAGGCCGAACTCGCCGAACGCGATGGACGTGCCGCGCTTGGCCGGACCCTTGATGCGCGGGTGGCTGTGCGGCTTGCGGTACTTGACGCGCTTGGGCATCAACATCTTAGTTGCCCCCCTGCGGCGCGGCTTCCGGGGCGGGCGCGGG
>CAZTZW010000461.1:0-2634 GCA_964618085.1 uncultured Elusimicrobia bacterium | reverse complement strand
GCAGGCCGGTGCCGTCGGGCGTCGCGTAGTCTCCGCCCCAGCCGTTGAGGCGCTCGCGGCGGCCGACGGCGGTCTGCATGACGTAGGGCATCAGGTTGTTGGGCTCGCCGCGCGGGTCCTCGCCGATGTCGCCCGACTCATGGGCCCCGACGGGGTTGAAGTAGCGCAGGAGGGCGATGCGCCAGGACTTGTCGTCCTTGGCGAGGGCCTCGCACATCAGCTCGATGTCGAGCTTGGTCTGGCCGTAGGGGTTGAACGCGGCGCGCGGGTGGCTCTCGTCGACGGGGGACTTCTTGACCTCTCCGTAGACGGTGCAGGAGGAGGAGAACACGAGCCGGCGGCAGCCCGCGCCTTCCATCGTGTCGAGGAGGACCTTGGTCCCGCCGACGTTGTTGTCCTGGTAGAGCTCGGGCTTCTTGACCGACTCCCCGACGGCCTTCAGGCCCGCGAAGTGCATGACCGCGTCGAAGCGGTCCTCGCGGAACAGGCGTCCGAGCGCCGCGGCGTCGCGCAGGTCGCCCTCGACGGCCCGCACCCCGCGTCCCGCGAGCTTGGCGACGCGGCGCAGCGCCTCGGGCGAGCTGTTGCAGTAGTTGTCGAAGGAGACGACGTCGTGACCGGCCTTCAGCAGCAGCAGGGCGGCGTGGCTGCCGATGTAGCCCGCGCCGCCGGTGACGAGGACCTTCAGATGGGGGCCATCGCGCTTTGAAGATGATAATAAGGAGGCTTCGCGCGGTAGCGCAGGATGCACTCCTTCATGATCTCCTCGATGAAGTCCGGGTACTTCTGCCCGATGACCTCCGCGCAGGCCGGCACGCAGTCGCCGTCGTTGATGGAGGGGTTCGGGTTGATCTCGAGGATGTAGGGGTTGCCCGCGCGGTCGATGCGCACCTCGATGCGCGCGTAGTCGTGCAGATCGAACATCCGGTAAGCGTCCAGGCAGATCTCGGAGATGAGCGCGGAGAGCTTCTGGCTGTACTTGGCCGGCCGCTCGACGCGGATCTTGGAGTAGACGGAGTCGTCCTCCCACTTCGCCTGGAAGGGGTAGATGCCCCAGGTTCCCTTGGGCAGGTCGTCGAACATGGAGCGCGACAGCGGCAGGACCTTAACCCGCTCCTCGTTGCCCATGATGGACACGTCCACCTCGTCGCCCTCGATGAACTCCTCGATGAGGACGGGGCGGTTGTACTTCTCGAGCAGCATGTTGACCTGGTCCTTGAGCTGCTTGAGGCTGGTCACCACGGAGTTGTTCGAGATGCCGATGGAGTTGTCCATGTTGGCGAGCTTCACCATCAGCGGGTAGCGCAGGTCCTCGCGGATGGGCTCGTCCTTCTGGAAGACGTAGTCGAACTTGGGCGTGGGCAGGCCCGCCTGCTCGAGGATCTTCTTGACCTTGATCTTGTCGATGCAGAGCGCGAGCGTCAGCGGGTTGGAGCCGGTGTAGGGGATGCCCAGGCAGTCGAGGATGGCGGCGGCGTGAGGCTCCAAGAGCGAGGAGTTGTTGATGCGTTCGCAGACGTTGAACATCATGTCCACGTTCGCGTTCGCGATCTTATCGAAGGGCAGCGGCGTCTCGTTCATGTCGAAGAACGTGACGCGGTGGCCCTTGCTCTCGACGGCCTTCTGGATGTTCTTGCCGACGGACATGAGGTCGGCGTGCACCGCGCCCTCCTCGCCGCCCTCGGGGTTGAAGATGTTGCAGAGGATGCCGACGTGCAGGGACTTCTTGCCGAAGTCGGCGGAGCGGACCTTCTCGATGCGCGCCGACTGGAGGATGCGTCCGCGCGAGACCTGCGCCGCGCCGAAGCGGTTCTTGCGCCGGGTCTTGCCGAGAGAGGACGTGGAATCGAAGCGCGCGATGGAGACGTCCACCTGGCGCACGGTCTCGTCGAGGTTCTCCTCGGCCTCGGCGTATGTGTCGCCGCGGCCGACGATCCAGCCCATCGTCTCGAAGCCCTCCGGCGGGACGAGCACGGCGTCGCCGGGCTCTTTCTGCACGGAGATGTCGTGCACCTTGGCCGGGTCGCGCTTCTCGGGGGGCAGCTTCACGTTGACGACGACGCCGGAGTGCTCGGGGATGAGGTACTTGCCGACGAGATGGCAGCGGGGGGACTTCAGGCGCTTGGGCGCGATGGGCGTCCCGACCGCGATGCGGGCGGCCTCCTCGATGAGGTCGACCTCCCAGACCGTCTTGATCCAGTCGTAGAGGTAATCGCCGCCCATGCGCGCGTTGAGCTCGATGAGCTTGGGGCCGCCGGGGGTTATCTTGGCCTCCAGGTGGAGCGCGCCGTTGGTCAGGCCGAGGGTCTTTACGACCTCTTTGGCCATCTTGAGCACGTCGGACAGGTCGCGGTCCTCGTGGCGCGACGGCATCGCGTCGCCGGTCTCGACGAAGAACGGCTCCTTGGTGGGGAAGTTGTCGTTGAAGGCGTGGAACTTGACCTCGCCCTCCTGCACGAGCAGGTCGACGTCGATCTCGGCGCCGTCGAGGTACTCCTCCGCGAGGATGTCCGTCCCGTACTTGTAGATGGGGTCGAAGGCGGGCGTCATGTTCGTCTTGATGTAGTCGAACGCCTTCTTGGCCTCGTCGAGGCTGTCGAGCTTGACGACGAACTGGCTCTTCACGCCCCAGGC
>CAZTZW010000460.1:0-2652 GCA_964618085.1 uncultured Elusimicrobia bacterium | reverse complement strand
TGTAGCCGCGCCAGTAGGCGGTGATGTTGCCCGCGTTGCCCACGGGCATGAAGTGATGGTCGGGCGCCTTGCCGAGCTGCTCGACCACCTCGTAGGCGCCGGTCTTCTGGCCTTCGAGGCGGAAGGGGTTGGAGGAGTTGACCACGGTGAGGCCCGAGCGCTCGGCGGCGGCGACGGCGGCGGCCAGCGCCTGGTCGAAATTCCCGTCCACGCTGACGATCTCCGCGCCGTGCATCACGGCCTGCGCGAGCTTGCCCGCCGCGACCTTGCCCGCGGGCAGGAAGACGACGCAGCGCAGTCCCGCGCGCGCCGCGTAGGCGGCGGCCGAGGCCGAGGTGTTGCCCGTCGAGGCGCACAGCACGCCCTTGGCCCCGGACTCGACGGCCTTGGCGACGGCCAGGCACATGCCGCGGTCCTTGAAGGAGCCCGTGGGGTTGGCGCCCTCGACCTTGAGCCAGACCGAGCCCTTCGCCAGGCCCGCCGCCGCGGCCACCGCGTCGGCGCGCACCAGGGGGGTGTTCCCTTCGCCGAGCGTGAGGAGCGGGGTCTCGTCCGTGACGGGGAGACGGTCCCGCCAGCGCGCCAGCAGGCTCACGCCAGCAGCCTCATGACCGCGTGACGGCGGGCGATGCCCGGCAGAGCGAGCAGGCGGCGGCGCGCGCGCTCGAACTTTCCGGCGGGCGCGGGATGGGTCGTGATCATGACCGGCACGGCGCGGCCCTTGGAGCGCTCCTGGTGGATGGAGGCGATGGACACGCTCTCGGCGGCGAGCGCCTGCGTGGCGCGGGCGAGCACGCCGGGCTTGTCGGCGGCCTCCAGGCGCAGGTAGAAGCCGGAGACCGTGTCGCCGGGGGCGGCGGGCTTGATGGGCCGGGCCGCGGGCAAGGACGAGGGCAGGCCGCCGCGCAGGTCGCGCGCCAGCACGAAGACGTCGGCCAGCACGGCGGAGGCCGTCGGGCCCGCGCCCGCGCCCTGGCCGTAGAACATGAGGTCGGCGGCCGAGGCGGTGTGGACGAGCAGGGCGTTGTACTGGCGCCGCACCGAGGCCAGCGGGTGCGACACCGGCACCAAGGTGGGGAACACGCCGGACTCCACGCGCGGCACGGGCCCGCTCCAGTCGAAGCGCAGGGAGGCGATGAGGCGGACGGCGCGGTTCAGGCGCTCGCGCGCGAAAGCCGTGTCCCGGGCTTCGATGCTCTCGATGCCCTCGCGCGGGATGTCCTTCATGCGCAGCCAGCCGCCGGTGGCCTGGCCCGCGAGCACCGACAGCTTCTGGGCGGCGTCGCGGCCGGACAGGTCGAAGGACGGGTCCTTCTCGGCGAAGCCGAGACGCTGGGCCTCGGCCAGGGCGGCCTCGGGCGTCGCGCCTTCCTCGCAGCGGCTGAGGATGTAGTTGGTGGTGCCGTTGAGGATGCCGTCGACGCCGAGCACGCGGTCGCCGGCCAGCGAGAGCTCGAGGGCGCGCAGGACGGGGATGCCGCCCGCGACCGAGCCCTCGAACGCCAGGCGCGCGCCCGTGCGCGCGGCCAGGCCGACGATGCCGGGCCAGGTCTCGGCGAGCAGGCGCTTGTTGGCCGTGACCAGGGCCCGCCCGCGGCCGAGCACGGTCTTGGCGAAGGCGCGGGGCGCGTCGAGGCCGCCGAGCACCTCGACGAGGATGTCCGCGTCGCACTCGCGGGCCATGGCCAGCGGGTCGCGGTAGCGCTTGACCGAGGGCGGCAGGCCGAGCGCGCGGGCCTCGGCGGCGGCGGAGCGGTCGGCGACCGCGGTCAGGTACAGCTCGGCGCCCAGGCGCCGCGACAAGGGGCCGCGGCGCTCGCGCAGGAGTCGGCACACTTCGCGGCCGACGTTGCCCAGCCCGGCCACGGCGACGGTGAGGGTCCTCACGGGGAGGATTCTACTATATAGGCCCCGGAGGGTCGGGCTCGGACTAAGAGAGGACTTCGTTCTCGAGGACCAGGACGCCGGGCACGCCGCCGCGCGTCGCGGAGAGCAGAGACGAAGCCACGGACTCCGCCTGGACGCCCCGCCAGCGGCCGGGTATGAGAGGAGCTAAGGCGGATGAAACGGCGATGGCGAAGCGCTCGCCGGGCCGGCGCACGGCGCGTTCTCCCAAGAGGATGGACGGCCGGACGATGACGACGCTCTCGAAGCCGGAGCCCGCGCAGGCCTTCTCCGCCTCGCCCTTGGTCCGGGGATACAGGAAGCGCGACGCGGCGTCGGCGCCGACGGAGGACACCAGTCCGAAGCGCCGCGCTCCGGCGGCTCTGGCGGCTTTGGCGAAAGAGACGACGAGGTCCAGGTCCACCGCGCGGAAAGCCGCGTCGGAACCCGCCGTCTTGCGCGTGGTGCCCAGGCAGCAGTACGCCTCGTCGACGGCCGGCAGGGCCCAGGCGCCGTCGAAGCGCGGGTTGTCGAGCTTCTCGCGCGCGGGGAGCGGGCGCCGCGTGGGCGCGCACACCGAGGCGGTGCCGGCGTCGGCGAGCAGCCGCTCGAGGAGGCGTCCGCCGACCAGCCCCGTGGCGCCGGCCAGCGCGACGCGGCGGCTCACGGCGTCGAGGGCGCGGTCGTGGTGGACGCGTCCGGCGCGGGAGCCGGCTCGGTGGCTGGAGCCGGAGACGGGGCGGGCTCGGCGGGAGGCGGGACGGCCGC
>CAZTZW010000459.1:0-2663 GCA_964618085.1 uncultured Elusimicrobia bacterium | reverse complement strand
CGTCATGAGCACGACCACCAAGGCATCCCAGGCGATTTCCAGTCGTCCCAGGCGCTGCCGTGCCACGGTGTAATCGGCGGCCTTGCAGTGCTCGTCGAGCGCCACGGCGCCGGTGAAGGCTGCAGGCACGGCATCGCGATGCTGCAGGACTGGAACACGAGGCCGGTCTGCTCCTGCTCGCGGACCGGCTGGAAGTTCTCGGGCGTCAGACCCTCGGCCTTCAAGGAGTCGATGACCGCGTTGGAGAGGAACATCTCCTTGTCGGCCAGCGTCGGCAGCTGGGCGTAGCTCGCCGCGAGCTGGTCGCGAAGGTCCTTGTATTGGGTCCCGAACTCGGAGAGCTTGCGGGCCGCGTCGATCTCGGACTGGAGCCGCGCGCTCTTCTTGCGCGGCGGCGCGTACAGCCCCGCGTAAGACGCGAAGACGAGAACGCTGGAGATGGCCAGCGCCTTGCCGAAGCGCTTGGCGCCCTTCTCGCGCATGGTCGAGACGAGCATGTCGAACTCGCCCTGGAGCGCCGCGACGTAAGGCTTCAGATCGATGTTGGCGGCCATGTCAGGGTCTCTTGGCGCGCAGGGTCAAGGTGAACCCCGTGCGCTCCTCTATCTTCTGGCTCAGGGCCCGCGGGTCGAGGCCGGGGGTGCCCTCGCCTGCCGGGGCGTCGACGCGCCCCTGGAGGGCCATGCTGACCTCGAAGGCCTTCCCGAGCATCTCCGAGCGGCGCAGCGCCTCCTGGAACTCGAAAGCCAGCGCCTGCTCCTCGGACGACGACTGTCCGTGGGCGCGGGCGCGCAGGACGATCTCCAGCACCGCCCTGTTGCCCGAGACGCCGAGAGGGTTGGCGAGCTGGACCTGGGTGAGCCACACGCTCTGCGGCATGAGGGAGACGACCTCGCGCAGGACCGCGGAGAGCTTAGGGCGGTCGGAACGGGTGATGTTGCGCAGCTGCTCGAGCTGGGTCTGCATGTCGCTGAGCTGCTGCTGGATGTCGGGGTCCATGCGCCCCTGGAGGACCATCTTGACGTCGGCGTCGACGTGGTAGCGGTTGAGCTCACGCGCGCGCATGCCGTAGGTCATCTTGCTGTAGATGCCGCTCACCGCGAAGAAGCCCGCCAGCAGCGCGCCGATGACGAAGATGTCGCGCGCGACGTGCCGCTCCTCATCGGTGACGCGGTCCATCGCCGCCAGGTCGAGGGAGAGCGGCGACTCGACGAGGTCCTTGGCGGAGGCGCCGATGGACGCGTAGCCCCCCCAGTCCCCGCCCTTGATGGACAGCGTCTTGGCCGCGTCCTGGGCCTCGGCCGGGGCGCCCGACTCCTGCGTGAAGGCCTCGATGAACTCCGGCAGCGCCGCGTTGGTACCGCTGACCTTGACCTTGGAGACGCGCGGGAGGTTCAGCTGCTTGGAGACGAAGGAGAGACAGCCCGCGAGGTCGATCTTTCGCAGGTCGGCCAGCTTTGCGTCCTCGCCCAGGAACACCTCGCGGAAGAACACCGGCAGGCCGCGGTCGCAGATGAGGATGCGCACGGCGCCCGCATCGAAGTGGACCGCGGCGTAGGGCTCCGGGGACTTCGGCGGGTCCACCGCCTGCCACAGCCGCAGGACCGAGCACGGCGCGACCTCCAGGCCGACGAGCTTGAGGCCGAGGGAGTCGAGCAGGCCGGTGATGTTGGCCAGGTTCTTCTTCTGAGTGACCGCGATGAGCACGCCAGCGCGCGGACGGCCCGAGGCGTCGGGCGGCATGGGCGCGGACTGCCAGTCGTTGGCGAGAACGTCGAAAGGGATGGGGATGTACTTCTTGGCCTCGAGCGGGATGGCCGAGCGCAGGAAGCGCCGCTCCATCGCGGGCATCGCGAAGAAGCGCAGCAAGCCCAGGTGGTGCGACAAGGTGACCCGCACGTTCTTGGTGCTCCAGCGGATCTGCGCCATCGACTGGCGGATGAGGTCGCCGATCTTCTTGGGGTCGGTGAGGAAGTCGGTGTTCATCGTCGCCGTGCCGCCGGCGGAGCCCTTCGAGTCGCTGGGCACCGGGATGCGCACCAGGTGGTCCACGACGATCCGGCCGGAGCGGTCCCGGTGCGTCTCCGAGATGTAGATGGTCTCCGGGCTCAGGTAGAGGCCCAGGCAAGCGGACAGCTTCGGCCGGTCGGAGCCGAAGGCGAGCTGCTCGATCATCAGATCGGTGCTCTGGCTCATCTCACTCCCCCCCCGCGAACTCGAGGTCCACGCGCGGCCCCGCTTCCGACACCGAGGAGGCGACCCGGATGCGCTTGGGCTCGACGCCGTACCGGTTGATGAGCAGTCCGGCCACCATCTGCGCCCGGCGCTCGGCCAGGACGGGGGCGTCTTTCTCGTCGACGGCGGCGTGCCCCGCCACGCGCAGGCTCTCCAGCGGGTACACCGCGATGGTGGTCGCGGCCTTCGCCAAGGCCTTGTTGGCCGCGTCCGTCATCTGGTGCGTGTCCCGGTTGAAAGCGAGCTCGAAGCGGCCGGACGCGCCGCCCCTCGCCGAGGATGAGGAGGTACTCCCTCACACCCGCTTTCTCGTAGGCGCGGAGCTTGGCGACGGAGTCCAGTTCCTCGGTTTCAAGGTCGGCGATCTCTGTCATGAACTCAGGCGCACCGGCGAGCAGCGGCGTGCCCCAAGGCGCGAGAATCTCATA
>CAZTZW010000458.1:0-2671 GCA_964618085.1 uncultured Elusimicrobia bacterium | reverse complement strand
GCACCCACGCCGTCGCGTCGAAGAGAGCCAACCCCTGGGGCCTGTACGACATGCACGGCAACGTGTGGGAGTGGACGCAGGACTGGTACGCGGATTATCCCGCGACGGCGGAGACGGACCCGGCGGGTCCCGCCGCGGGCTCGCTGCGGGTCGTGCGAGGCGGCTCCTGGGCCAGCTTTATCGCATACCTCCGCTCGGCTCACCGGAACGGCAGCGATCCCGGAGGCCGCTGGGACTCCGTGGGCTTCCGCCTCGCGAGGTCTTGTCGCCGCACCAAGTCCTGACGAACTCTTCCGCGACGGACTCCCCGAAGATGACGGCGCCTCGCGCGTTCCAATGATAGTCGCCCCTCAGGCGATTCTCGGGCGACTCAAGCTCGGGCCGCGCGCGCGCCAGAGACAGCAGCTCGAAGCCTTCGCGCCGCAGCCGCTCCTCGAGCCGCGCGCCCTCGACGCGAAAATCACGGACGAGGAGGCCCTCCAACAGACGCGCCCAGGAGCCCGGTCCGCGGGAGGGGCCGCGGCGCTCGGCGTCGAGGTCCTCGCCGCCATAAGCGACGAAGAAGCGCGCGCCAGACTCGCGGGAGTTCTCGCGCATCCGCCTGAGCCCGACGAGCGTCGGCGACAGGAGATCGTCCAGCCGCGCGCCGGGGTCGCGGCGCAAGGCGAGGCGCCATGAGGCGAGGACGCGGCGCCACGATTCCCAGGCGCGCACGCGCGGATCGGGGCTCAGGGAACGATCGGTGAACACATGATGCTGCGGGAGGTAATACACAACGGCCTGAGGGGAGTAGGCCTTCAACAGAGCCTTCAGCGCGACGGAGTTCTGGCGGCCCGTGTAGCCCTCGCTCGCGGCGTTGACGACCTCCGAGCGAAGGCCGCGGCCGCGCAGGCCGCGCTCGAGAGCTCTAGCGGGGGCTTCGCTCTCGGCGAGCCCGGAGCCCGTGATGATGGAGCCGCCCGTGGCCAGCACCCGCACAACGCCGGGAGCGGGGCGGGCGGCATAGTCCTTGTCGCGCAAACCGAGCGAGTTATAGCTCATCCACGCTCGGCTTCCGGCCCAAACGCGCCAGCCTGAGCACCCCGGCGCGTAGGAATGACCCAGTTCCGCGTCAGGACGGTCGCAGACGGACGCGAATTCACCCACGGAGGACGCGCGCGTCTCTCCATCTACCGGTACCTCGAGGATCGGGACGTCCACGAACACGAAGGGTCCTTCGGCCGGGCCGCGCGCGTAGCGCTCGACCACGACCACGGACGCTAGGCCGCTCGCGGCTGCGGCGGGCATCTCGTCGACGATCGCGGCGATCTCGGCCGCGATCCAATCGCGCCGCCCGCTCGCCAGCGCTTGCCCGATCCCGTTGCTGACCGCGACGACGCGCTTGTTCCCGTCGGCCCAGCTCAGCCAGGTCGGCGTCCCCGCGCGCGGGACGCCTTTCAAGCGATAAGCGCGCACCTCGCGATAATCCCGATACCCGCCGTAGAAGTTCCACGCGCTGAAAGGCCAGGCCACGAAGGGGTGGAGGACGGCGGCGAGGTTCACCGCCGCCAACGCCGCGATGAAGGCTCCCGTCAGCCATCGTCCGCCTCCAGGCGCAAGGCGGCCCCGTTCGTCCGACGGGGCGGGATAGCTCAGTACGACCCAGTAAATGGGGGCGAAGAGCGGGAAGTAGTCGAGGCTGCTCGTCAGGAGGATCATCGCGTGCAGGGCGAGTGCGCCCGACGCGTAAACCCACGCGAGCCGCGGATAGAACAGAATCACGGAAAAGCTGGCCTCGAAGATCAGCACGAACACGCCGAGCGCCGCGCAAAGGCCCGGCTGTCCCGCCAGCCACAACGCCGGCGAGCCGTCAAGCTGCATCGCTTTCTCGACGAAGATCGCCTGCAGCGAGCGTCCGTTCAGCCAACCGATGCCGTCGAGTTTACAAACGGCCGCGCCGAAGAAAGCCAGCGCGAGGAGCAGCTTCACGGCCTGCAGAGGCCAGGCGGAGACGACGGGCGAGTCGGCCGGATTCAAGCCCCACCGCCTCCCGCGCGCGAGCCAGCCGTCGATCCCCCAAAGCCCGATGCGCGGAGCCATCGACAGGATGAGCAGGACGAAAACGACCGCGTTGGATCGATGGCCGATCGTGTCACCCAGGGGCGGCTTCATCGAGCTATGGATGGCGCCGTAATACAGGAAAAAGCCGGCCCAGGAGGCCGTCAGCGCCCAACGCGTCATCAGCCCGAAGGCCGCCGCGAGCAGCGCGGCCAGCACGGCGGTCTGCAAGGCCGTGAAGGCATCCGCCGAGAGGCGCCCTATCCCGAGGAGCTCGAAGAGGCGGATCGGATGATACGTCTCCGGATGGTACGCGAGGCGCGAACGGGCTAGAGCCGGAAGGTGATCGACGAGGATGCTGAGCGCGATCGACGAGCAATAGAGAAAGCGGAAGAGGCCGAGGGTTCGGGCGTCGGTAGGCGCGAAGAACAACGCCGTGAGCCGCGCTCTCACGCCGCCTCCGGGAAGAGATGCTCGAGCCCCAGCGAGGACAGCGTCGGCGGCCGCTCGGGAACCGGACCGGCGTCGAAGATCCGCAGCCAGAGTCCCAGCAGGGAGAGATCGCGGCGGTAATGGCGCAGCAGCGCGTCGCGGCCCGGGCCCGGCGGCGCGAGGCGCGCCGCCGCCTCCGGAG
>CAZTZW010000457.1:0-2673 GCA_964618085.1 uncultured Elusimicrobia bacterium | reverse complement strand
GGTAGCCGTTGGCGCCGGCCTGGATGGACTCCATGACGTGCGCCTCGTCCTCGTAAGAAGAGAGGATGAGGACGTTGGTGTTGGGGCAGTCCTTGTGGATCTGGCGGGTGGCCTCGATGCCGTCCATGTGCGGGAGCTTGATGTCGAGGAGGATGACCGTGGGCTTGAGCTTCTTGACGAGGCGGAGGGCCTCGGCGCCGTCGGCGGCCTCGCCGACGATGGTGATGTTCCTCTCATTCTCGAGAAGGTCCTTGATGCCCTCGCGGAACAGCGTCTGGTCATCGGCGAGGATGACGGAAATCTTCTTGGCGACGAGCTTCTTGGCCACTCTTGTCCTCCGGGTATCGCACGTATGACGGCCCGCTATCTTACCTTAATTCACCGCGCGCGCAATAGCGTCTAGGTCCTTTCTAGGTCCTCCGCTTGTCCCCGTGACCGAGGTGTGCTAAAATGTCGCCGCTCCCGATTTCGCGGCGCGGTAGCTCAGTGGTAGAGCGGGCGTTTCATAAGCGCCATGTCGGCAGTTCGATCCTGCCCCGCGCCAAGTCTTGTAAGAACCGGCCCCAGGCCCCGACATTGATTCAAATCAATGTCGGGGCCGTTCTTTTGTGTTTATCATCTCGTTTGACGGCTTCATATCAAAGATGTGAGGAGGCGTGACATGGCCGAAGTCATCGTCGTCGTCAGCAAGATCAAGAAGATGGTGAAGGAAGCCGGCTTCCGCACCGGCGGCGATTACATCGACGCCCTGTCGGCCAAGATCGACGCCACCGTCCGCGCGTCCATCCAGAAGGTCCAGGCGGAGGGGAAGAAGAAGACCCTCGGCGCCGAAGACCTCGCTTAAGCCCGGTCCCGGGAAAAGCGATCATGCGCACCTTCAGGGATTTCATGGAGACGTCCCTCTATGACCCTGAACGCGGCTTTTACGCGGTCCGAGAGAAGTCCGCGGACTTCTACACCGCTCCCGAGCTCCACGGCGCGTTCGGCTCCGTCCTGGCCGACCGCCTGGCGGGGCTCCTCGCCCGCTGCGGCGAGGGGCCCCTCATGCTCGTCGAGGGGGGCTGCGGGGACGGCACGCTCGCCTGCCAGGTCGCGCGCCGCCTGCGCGAGGCCCACGCGCCGCTCGCCGCGCGGCTGACCTTCGTCCTCATCGAGCGCAACCGCAAGGACCTCACCGAGGCCGTCCGCCGCCTGACGGCGTTCGCGCCGAAGGTCGCGGCGTACACCTCCGTCGAGAAGCTGCACGCCTTCGCCGGCGTCCTGTACTCCAACGAGCTCATCGACGCCCTGCCCTTCCACGTGCTCCAGAAGCGCGGGGCAGACGTCCTCGAACTCGGCGTGGGCGAGGACGGGGCCGAGACCCTCGCGCCCCTCTCCCGCCCCGAGCTGGCGGCGCACGCCGCGGCGGTGAAGGACTCCCTCGGCGAGGGGGAGCGCCACGCCGTGAGCCTCGAGGCCGCGGCCTGGATGACGACGGCGGCGCACCGCCTCACCCGCGGCTTCGTCCTCACCGCCGACTACGGCAAGCGCTTCGCCCCCGACGCGCCGAACCCGCCCCGCTCCTACCGCGCCCACTCCGTCGAGACCGAGCTCAGCCGCGACGCCGGCCTGCGCGACCTGACCGCCTCGGCCGACTTCGAGACCCTCATCAAGACCGGCGAGGCCTCCGGGCTGGCGCTGGCCTCCTACGAGAGCCTGTCCCGGTTCCTGGTGGACGGCGGCATCGAGCGCCACTTCGCGGCGGCCGCGGGCGACGACGCTTCCTCTTATAGAGAACGCGCCAAGCTCAAGACCCTCATGCACCCCGAGGGGATGGGCGAGGTCTTCAAGGTCCAGATCCAAAGGAAGAACATCTCATGATGAGCGCTTACGCGACGATCTATTTCTTCGTGCTCCTGGGCGCGGCCTTCGCCGCGGTGACCCTGGTCGGCGCGAAGCTCCTGCGCCCCTCGGTGCCCTACGCCCGCAAGGAGAGCACCTACGAGTGCGGCATCCCCGCGTCGGGCTCCACCGAGGTCAAGCTCAACATCCGCTTCCACACCTTCGCCTTGCTCTTCGTCATCTTCGACGTCGAGGTCCTGTTCGTGTACCCGTGGGCGGTCGTCGCCCGCGAGGTCGGGCCGCTGGCGCTGGCGGAGATGGGCGTGTTCGTCGCGATCCTCGTCCTCGGGCTGGCCTTCGCCTGGAACAAGGGCGCGCTGGCGTGGGAGGACTGAAGACCATGATCCTCGAGAGACTGCCGGGCATCACCAAGGGGCTTCCGGGCGGGGACATCGTCCTCACCACGGCCGACTACCTCATCGACCTGGGCCGCAAGCAGTCGATGTGGCCCATGACCTTCGGCCTGGCCTGCTGCGCCATCGAGATGATGGCGTCCTACGCCTCGCGCCTGGACTTCGACCGCATGGGCGTCATCCCGCGCGCGAGCCCGCGCCAGGCCGACGTGATGATCGTCGCCGGCACCGTCTGCAAGAAGATGGCCGAGCCCATCCTCGAGATCTACCACCAGATGCCCGAGCCCCGGTTCGTCATCTCGATGGGCTCCTGCGCCAACTGCGGCGGCCCCTACTACGACTCCTACTCGGTGCTCAAGGGCGTGGACCGCATCGTGCCCGTCGACGTGTACATCGCGGGCTGCCCGCCCCGCCCCGAGGCCCTGCAGTACGCCGTCGT
>CAZTZW010000456.1:0-2674 GCA_964618085.1 uncultured Elusimicrobia bacterium | reverse complement strand
GCCTGCTGCTGGCCGCGCTCGCCGTCACCTCGCCCAAGGACGAGCCGCGCCACTCCTCGCCGGCGCTGGAAGGCTATAAGGCCGTCTGGTCCGTGCCCACCTTCCGCCTCATCACCTTCGCGGGCGCGGCGATGACCTTCGCGCTCGGCGGCTTCGCGGTGTGGATGCCGACCTTCTTCCACCGGACGTGGGGACTGGACGTGGGCAAGGCCGGCCTGTACTTCGGCGGCGTCACCGTGGCCGCGGGCCTGGTGGGCAGCCTGCTCGGCGGCTGGCTCGCCGACAAGCTCATCGCCAAGAACCCGCACGCCTACCTGCTCATCTCCGGCGGCGGCCTGCTCGCGGGGATGCCCTTCGCCATGGCCGCCATCGTCGCGCCCAGCCTGACCGCCTCCATCGCGGCCCTCTTCATCGCCGAGACCTTGCTGTTCCTCAACATGGGCCCTCTCAACGCCGCCATCGTCTCCGTCACGCGCCTGGAGACGCGCTCGATGGCCTTCGCCGCGAACATCTTCATCATCCACGCGCTCGGCGACGCGGTCTCTCCGACCTTGATCGGCCTGGGCTCCGACCGCTTCGGCCTCGGCAACGCCATGCTGCTCGCCTGCGCGGCGCTGGGCCTGGGCGGCGCGTTCTGCCTGCTCGCCCGCCGCCGCTACGACCAAGACGCCGCCGCCGCCCTGGGGGTCACCGCATGAAAGCCGCCCTGCGCCTCGCCAAGCTGTGCGCCGTGGATCCCGCCCGCGCGGCCGAGGAGGTCGAGACGCCCGAGGCCTTCCGCGCCGCCCTCGTCCTGTGGGGACTGTGGGTCGCCGCCTCCTCGCTCTTCACCTGGCTCAAGCCCGCCGGCTTCCCCGAGCCCGCCGCCGAGGCCCTGCCGCCGCACTCGCCCTTGTTCTGGCTGCGCGTCCTGTTCTGGCAGCCCGTGCTCGCCGCCGTCCTCGTCGGCTTCGTCGGCATCGCGCTGCGGTGGCTCTCGAGCGGCTGGCTCGCCTTCAAGCTCGCCACCGGCGTGGCCTGGTCGGTGCTGCCCTTCCTGCTCTCCTTCGCCTACGTCAAAGGACATCTCTCCGGCCTGCCCGCCTCGGCGCTGCTCGCCGCGTGGCTGGGCGCCACGGTCTGGTACGGCCGGCGCATCGACCTCGCCTCGTGGCGCCGCGTCGCCTGCGTCATGCTCGGGCTCAACGGCATCCCGCTGCTCTCGTTGGCCGTGGAGTTCGCCATCATCCCCACGGGGAGCCTGACCGCCTACAAGTCCCTGATGGTCGTCGTCCTGCTCTGGGTGCTCGGCGCCGCGTCCCTCATCTTCAAGCGCACCGACTCCCTCTCGACCCCGCGCGCGTTGTCCGCCGTCTTCTTCGCTCTCCTCGCCCAGAACATCTTCGTGGGCACCGCCTTCCTGCTGGGCTGGCTGCCGCTGGAAGTCCTCAAAGTCCTGATGTATGCCTGAGCGCTGGGACGTCGTCGTGGTCGGCGGCGGGCACGCCGGCGTCGAGGCGAGCCATGCCGCGGCCAGGCTGGGACGACGGGTCGCTTTGCTCACCCAGAGCGCCGCGACCATCGGGACCATGTCATGCAACCCGGCGGTCGGCGGCACGGGCAAGGGCCAGCTCGTGCGCGAGCTCGACGCGCTCGGCGGCGTGATGGCGCTGAACGCCGACGCCTCCGGCCTCATGTTCCAGACCCTCAACCTCGGCAAAGGCGAAGCCGTGCGCTCCCCGCGCGTGCAGTGCGACAAATACGCGTACCGCGCCGCGGCGAGGAGCGCGGTCGAGTCCCGCCCCGGCCTGGCGGTCATCGAGGGGGAAGCGGCGTCCGTGTGGACCGACGAGAGCGGCCTGCGCGGCGTGATGTTGAAGGACGGTTCCCGCCTGGAAGCACGCTGCGTCGTCCTGACGACGGGCACCTTCCTGAACGGACGCGCTCACACCGGCGAGACGTCTTATCCGGCCGGCCGCGTCGGGGAGGCGCCTTCGCTCGGACTGTCGGGCTCGCTCCGCGGAGTAGGCCTGGAGGTCGGCCGTCTCAAGACCGGCACGCCGCCGCGCCTGGACGGGCGCACCATCGACTGGTCGCGGCTCGACCGTCAGGACGGCGACCGGCCGCCGCGCCCGCTGTCCTTCCGCACGGAGCGCCTCGCGGTGGAGCAGCTGCCGTGCTGGCTGACGCGCACCAACGAGCGGACGCACGACGTCATCCGCGCGGCCTTCGGCCGCTCGCCCTTGTTCACCGGGGCCATCAAGGCGGGGGGGCCGCGGTACTGCCCCTCGGTCGAGGACAAGGTGTCCCGGTTCCCGGAGAAGGACGGGCATCGCGTCTTCCTGGAGCCCGAGGGCCGCGACACGCACGAAGTCTACGTCAACGGCCTGTCGACGAGCCTCCCGACGGACGTCCAGGCCGCCATGGTCGCCAGCATCGCCGGTCTCGAGACGGCCGTCATCAGCTCACGTCAGCGCTGGAGACCAAGGCCGTACCGCGCCTGTTCCTCGCCGGGCAGATCAACGGCACGACGGGCTATGAAGAAGCCGCGGCGCAGGGCCTCGTCGCGGGCGTCAACGCGGCGCGCGCCGCGACGGGCGAGATGCCGGTCCTCTTCGACCGCGCCGAGTCCTACATCGGCGTGATGGTCGACGACCTCGTCACCAAGGGCGTGGATGAGCCCTACCGCATGTTC
>CAZTZW010000455.1:0-2680 GCA_964618085.1 uncultured Elusimicrobia bacterium | reverse complement strand
GCGCGGGCGCGGAGGCTCTCCAGCGCGCCCGCGGCGAGCACGACCGCGCCGATAAGGGGACGGAGGGAGAAGCGGGCCAAAGCGCCCTCGGTCTGGGCGTCGAAGCCCGGCATGCCGAGGAGTAGGAAGCCGGGACCGGCGATGAGCGGCCAGGCCAGGGCCGCGCGGCGGGAGAGCCGCGACTGCGCGGGCCAGACAAGAGCGCCGGCCGCGGCGAGCACCGCCGCCGCCGGGCCCAGCATGACCACTCCGCGCCAGATCTGGCGCGCCATGCCCGGCAGACCCAAGGACGCCTCGCCGTCGGTGGTGAGGGAGAAGGAGCCGTAGTCCTGGCGCGTCAGCACGCGCCAGAAGGCGGAGGGCGTGACGGCGTGCCCCCAGTCGAGAGGAGGCGACGCCGCGGCCCGGACGGGCAGGAAAGCGTAGACCGAGAATCCGGCCAGCGCGCCCAGCACCGCGAAGACGACGGAACGCGGACGCGCCCGGCCCGCGAGGAGCAGCGCGGGCAGGACGAGGAGGATGGTCTGATGGTTGCCCAAGGCCAGGCCGAAGGCCAGGCCCAGGGCGGCGGAGGGGCCGTCGTCGAGGACGCGCTCGGAGGAGACCAGCCAGAGAAGGAGGCAGGCGAGGAAGGCGTGGAGCGCGAACACCTCGGTCACGGCGGAGGCCTCGCGCCAGACGGGCGCCAAGCCGAGAAGGGCCACGGCGCCCAGGCGCGAGGGAAGGGAGAAGCCCCAGCGCCTCAAGGCGGCTCCCAGCAAGGCCAGCGCCGCCGCGCCCAGAACCGCGGAGAACACGTTCATGCGATGCGTCCAGGCCGCGAAGGGGACGAGCAGGCCGAAGGCCTTTCCGGCCAAGGCGTACAGCGGATAACCCGGGGCGTGGGCCACGCCGAGCACGGCGGAGGCGGCGGCCAGCTCGCCCGCGTCGCCGGTGGTCACGCCCGGAGCGGACGTGACGATGCCCAAGGCGGCGAAGGCCAGGAAGACGCCCGCGGCCTCACGCATGGCCGCGCCTGCGACGCCAGGCCCATTCGACGAGCAGCAGCAGCGCCGCCAGGCCCAGCCACCAGCCGGTGTCGAAGGGGCGGACGCGGCGCGTGACCTCGCTGTCCTCGCGCGCGGCGGGGAGGAGGTCGAGGAGGCGGTCCGGACCTTCTTCGGACAGGTCGACGAACGAGCCGCCGCCCGCGGCCGCGGCGCGCGTGAGCCAGCCGCGGTCCATGGGGCGCTCCGAGGCCGGCTCCCAGACGAAGCGGAGGGAATCCTCGCCCCATGGGCGCCCGCGCACGCGCGCCGAGGCGCGCAGGCGGTGTCCGCCGGGCTCGAGACCCGTGAGCTCCACCGCGTAGACGCCCGGCGAGACGAGGCGCGGAGAGAGCGGCCGAACGCGACCCGCGGGGTCGGTCCAGGCCGCTTCCACGCGGGTCTCCGCCTCGGGCGCGGGGCCGAATCCCTCGTCGAAGACGCGCAAGGAGAAGGTCGCGGGCTCGCGCGCGGGCAGGCGGTCGGGCACGGGCGCGAACTTGACCTTGGAGAGGTCCAGGTTGCCCGTCAGGTACTGGATGGCGCGGCCCCAGAAGCGGCCGTAGAGCCCGGCCGCGCGCCGGTCGCCCGCGGCGCCCAGACGCCAGCGCCACGTCGAGTCCGTGCTCACCAGCATGACCTTGCCGCGCCCGTAAGGCCGCACCGCGACGACCGGCAGCGGGGTGCCGTCCTCGGCGCGCTCGGTCGGGTGGGAGGCGAGCACGGTGGAGCCCGGGCGCGTGGCCGCGAAGCGCGCCCAGCCGTCGAGAGGAGGGAGCGACTCCCAGGCGCGGCGGGAGTCCTCGGGCGTCTCGTCGAAGCGCAGGAGCGGGTGCTCGAAGGACGCGGCCTTGGGAGAGAACAGTCCCGGCAGGAAGTCCGGGTCGCGGGCCGAGAGCGCGACCGGAAGCATCTCTTCCAGCGGCGAGCCCCGGTAGCCTCCGGCGGAGAACGCGCTCTCTCCTCCCATGACCAGGAGCGCGCCGCCTCCCGCCACGAAGTTCTTGAGGCCCGCTAGGTACTGCGGCGGCAGGCGGAAGCGCGCCGCGGAGAAGTTCTCCAGGATGAACAGGTCGAACTGCGGCAGGGCGCGGCCGAAGATGTCGTCGACCGGGAAGGGGATGAGGGAGAGCTCGCGGTCGGGCGCGGGCGCGGGGTTCTCGGGGTTGCGCAGGATGACGAAGGAGACCAGCTCGCGGTTCGGGTCGGCCTTCAGGAACTCGCGCAGGAAGGAGTACTCGGGACTGGGCCGGCCGGCCAGGAACATGATGCGGTACTTCTGGCGCACCACCTCGACGCGGAACTCCCGCGCTCGCTTGCGCCCTCCTGATTCGACCTCCAGTCGGAAGCGCTCGGTGCCCAGGCGTTCGGCGCGCACCGTGAAGCTCGAGCCGAAGGTCTCGAGGTCGCCCAGCACGCGGCGCTCCTGGCGCGCCGCGACCTTCCAGCCCCCCGGAGCGCTCTCGTCGGCGCGCAGCAAGGTCGTCGCGACGGTCTTGCCCGCGACGCCGGAAGCCTCGAGCGACGCCTCCACGGGCACGGCGCCGTGCAGGAAGGCGAAGTCGGGCGCGCGCAGGTCGAGGAAGGCCGCGCCGGGCTCGCGCCGCGACGGACCGACGCCCAGCAGGTCCACCGGCGCGCCGGCCGCCGCCAGG
>CAZTZW010000454.1:0-2682 GCA_964618085.1 uncultured Elusimicrobia bacterium | reverse complement strand
CGGGCGCGACGTCCAAAGCGCCCTCGGCGGCGACGGGCGCGAACGGGCCGTCGGACGGCGGCGGCTCGGCGGCGCCCGCGGCCGCGGCGTCGGCGGGCGCGAAGGTATCGATGGGCGGCATGTCCTCGAGGCTGCGCAGACCGTAGTGGCGCAGGAACTCCGGCGGGGTGCCGTAGAGCAGCGGGCGGCCGACGGTCTCCTTGCGGCCGACGACCTTCAGCAGGCGATTCTCCAGCAAGGTCTCCAGGGCGGCGATGACCTCGACGCCGCGGATCTCCTCGATCTCGGCGCGGGTCAGAGGCTGGCGGTAGGCCACGATGGACAGCGTCTCCTGCGCGGCGACCGAGAGGCGCATGGTGGCGCGGTCGGCGAAGAGCTTGCGCACGTAGGGCGCCAGGTCGGGGCGCGTCGCCATCTGCCAGCCCTCGGCCACGGCCATCAGGCGGTAGCCGCCGTTGCGCGTCTCGAGCTCCTGACGCAGGTCCTCGACGACCTCGGCGATGCGGTCCTGGTCCTTCAAGCCGACGAGGCGGCTGAGCTCGCTGGCCGACAGGGGGCGGTCGGTGATGAAGAGCAGGCCTTCCAGCGCGCGGCGCAGGAGGACGGGGTCGGTCGCGGGCGTGGGCGTTCCGGGCTCGACGGGGGCCTCGACGACGGCCACGGCGGCCTCGTCGGCCGCGGGCTCGACGGCGACGGCCTCGGCCGCGGGCGCCTCAGCTTCCGGGGACGGGGTCTGAGGCTCCATCGACGGCTCCAGGCTCGCCGCCGGCTCCGACGCTTCCGTCGTCTCGGACGGGGTCGGCTCCTGCTGCTGGCGCTTCTTGTGTCGGCTCATCGGCGGCGGCCTCCTTGCGGTAGATCACGATCTTGGAGAAATTGTCTTCCTGGCGGATGAAGATCTTCTGGAGCTTGGTCAGCTCGAGCATGGCGAGGAAGCAGGCGATGATGCCGCGCCGCTTGCGCTCGTCGGCGAACACGTCCTCCCACGAGACGAAGGACCGGTCGGTGAGCAGGAAGAGGATCTTCTCCATCTTCTGCTCGATGGGGAACTCCTCGCCCTCGACGGCGCGGGAGTCGTCCTCGGCGTTGTCGAGGATGACGCGCAGGTGCGCCATCAGGTCGAGCAAGGTGACGTTGGGCGTCTTTTCGGCTTCCTCGAAGTGCGGCGCGCCGCGCCAGTAGATGTCGGCCATCTCGTCGGCCTTGCCCTGGAGGAACTGCGACGCGGCCTTGAACTTCTGGTACTCGAGCAGCTTCTGGGTCAGCTCGGCCGTCGGGTCCGGCCCCTCGTCGCCCTCGACGACTCCCTCGCTGGGCAGCAAGGACCGCGCCTTGATGGCCATGAGGTTGGCCGCCATGACCAGGAAGTCGCCCGCCAGGTCGAGGTTCATCTCCTTCATCAGCTCGAGGTAGGCGAGGTACTCCTTGGTGATGTGCGCGATGGGGATGTTGTGGACGTCGAGGTCGTCCTTCTTGACGAGGAAGAGGAGGAGGTCGAGCGGGCCCTCGAACAGCTCGAGGGTCACCTGGTACGACTTCTCGTTCATGGGGGTCATCGGAGCCTCATCGCGCGGCGGACCTCGTCCATCGTCTTGCGGGCCACGGCGCGCGCCTTCTCGGCGCCCTCGGCGAGCACGCGGTCGACGGCCTTGGCGTCGTACGCCTCGCGGCGCTTGCGGAAATCGGCGAAGGCGGGCTCCATCTCGGCGAGCAGGTCCTTCTTGCAGGCCCCGCAGCCCAGCGCGCCCGCGCGGCACTCGTCGCCGCGGCGCGCGTAGAACGCCTCATCGGCGTAAAGCTTATGCAGCGCGTACACGGAACAACCCGGCGGGTTCTCCGGGCACGGCAACGGATGACCAGGGTCGGTCGCGCTCTTGCGGTTGGGGTCGGTGTAGGCGCCCTTGACCTTCTTCTCGAGAGACGCCGTCGTCTCGTAGATGTCGACCGCGTTGGCGTAGGACTTCGACATCTTGCGGCCGTCGAGACCGGGGACCTTCGGGGTCGCGGTGAGCAGGGGCTGGGGCTCGGGGAGCACGTCGCCGAAGAACTGGTTGAAGCGCCGCGCGATCTGGCGGCTGAGCTCGACGTGCGGGAGCTGGTCCTGGCCGACGGGCACCTTGGTGCCGCGGTAGAGCAGGATGTCCGCCGCCTGGAGCACGGGGTAGCCGATGAAGCCATGACTGCGCAGCCGCTCCGCGGCTGCGCGCTGTTCCTGCTCGGCGATGAGTTCTTCGCGGTTCTGTCCGGAAGCTTGGCCCACGGCGACGGCCGCTCCCGCGGCCGCCTTGGTCTTGGCGAGCTCCTGGAGCTGCTCCTTCCAGGTCGGGTTGTTCTCCAGCCAGGACAGGGGCGTCACCATCGAGAGCATGAGGGCCAGCTCGGCGTGCTCGGGCACGTCGGACTGCTTGAAGATGACGGACTTGGCCGGGTCCAGGCCCGCGGCGAGCCAGTCGAGCGTCATCTCGCGGACGTTGTCCTTGAGGCCCGAGGTGTCCTCGAAGCCGGTGGTGAGCATGTGCCAGTCCACCACGCAGAAAAAGGAGGTGAACTGGGACTGCAGGTCGACCCAATTGCGGAGGGCTCCCCAGTAGTTGCCCAGATGCAGGCGGCCCGTCGGGCGCATCCCGGAGAACACCACGTCGGCGCTCTTCATCGCGAGAGCGATTTTATCGCTTTTCCCGT
>CAZTZW010000453.1:0-2683 GCA_964618085.1 uncultured Elusimicrobia bacterium | reverse complement strand
GTCCACTCTGGAGTTCGTCAACACGCGGCGCATGGCCGAGCGCGTGGCGCGGCGCCTCAGCGAGAAGCTGGGCGAGGACGCGGTGGCCAGCCACCACGGCTCCCTCTCGCGCGAGATACGCCTCGACGCCGAGGAGCGTCTGAAGGCCGGCAAGCTCAAGGTCATCGTGGCCACGGCCTCCCTCGAGCTCGGCATCGACGTGGGCTTCATCGACCTGGTCTGCCAGCTGGGCTCGCCGCGCGCCATCGCGACCTTCCTCCAGCGCGTCGGCCGCGCCGGTCACCGCCTGGGCGTGGTCCCCAAGGGCCGCCTGTTCTGCCTCACGCGCGACGAGCTGCTCGAGGGGCTGGCCTTGCTGCGCGCGGTGCGCGGCGGGCGCCTGGACGCGGTCGAGCCGCCGTCGGCGCCGCTCGACATCCTCGCCCAGCAGGTCGTGGCCGAGGTCGCGGCGTCGGGCGAGCGCACCGAGGACGGGCTCTTCGAGCTGGCGCGCGGGGCCTGGCCGTACCAGGGCCTCTCCCGCGCGGACTTCGACGCCGTCGTCGCCATGTCCTCGGAGGGCGTGGGCCGCGCGCGCAAGGACGGGGCGTACCTCCACCGCGACGCCGTCCACGGCGTGCTGCGGCCGCGCCGCGCCGCGCGCCTGACCGCCATCACTTCGGGCGGGGCCATCCCCGAGACCGCGGACTACCGCGTCGTCACCGAGGGCGACGAGACCTTCGTGGGCACGGTCAACGAGGACTTCGCCATCGAGAGCATGGCCGGCGACGTGTTCCTGCTCGGCAACACCTCCTGGCGCGTGCGCGCCATCCGCGGCGGGCAGGTCGTGGTGGCCGACGCCCAGGGGGCGCCCGCGACCATCCCGTTCTGGCTGGGCGAGGCGCCGGGGCGCACCGTCGAGCTCTCGGCCGAGGTCTCCGACCTGCGCGAGGGGCTCGACGCGCGCCTCGCGGACGGCGTCGCCGCCGCCGAGGACTGGCTGATGGCCGAGAGCGGCGCGGACCCGCTCGCCGCGCGCCAGGCCGCCGCCTACGCGCACGCGCAGAGGGCGGCGCTGGGCTTCCTGCCCACGCGCAAGAAGGTCCTCTTCGAGCGCTTCTTCGACGACTCGGGCGGCATGCAGCTCGTCGTCCACGCGCCCTTCGGCTCGCGCATCAACCGCGCCTGGGGCCTGGCCATGCGCAAGAAGTTCTGCCGCTCCTTCGACTTCGAGCTGCAGGCCAGCGCCGACGACAACGGCATCGTGCTCTCCATCGGCGTCCAGCACTCCTTCCCGCTCGAGCAGATGTTCAAGCTCGTCTCCTCCGCGTCGGCCGAGGAGACCTTGGTCCAGGCTCTGCTCGCCGCGCCCATGTTCCAGGTGCGTTGGCGCTGGAACGTCACGCGCGCGCTCGCCGTGCTGCGCACGCGCGGCGGCAAGAAGGTCCCGCCGCCGCTGCAGCGCTTCCGCGCCGACGACCTGCTCACCGCCGTCTTCCCGATGCAGACCGCCTGCTTCGAGCACCGCCCGCCCGACCTCGAGGTGCCCGACCATCCGCTGGTGCGCCAGACCGTCCACGACTGCCTCACCGAGGCCATGGACGTCGTCCGCTGGACCGAGGTGCTGCGCGACGTCGAGAGCGGCGGCATCGAGCTCGTCGGACGCGACACGCGAGAGCCTTCGCCCTTCTCGCACTCCATCCTCAACGCGAACCCCTACGCCTTCCTCGACGACGCGCCCTTGGAAGAGCGCCGGGCGCGCGCCGTGGCCTTACGGCGCACGCTCTCGCCCGAGGACGCGCGCGACCTGGCGTCTTTGGACCCCGAGGCCGTCGCCATCGTGGCCGAGGAAGCCAAGCCCTTGGTGCGCGGGGCGGACGAGCTCCACGACGCCTTGCTCTCGCTGGGGGCCCTGCCGGCGGATGAAGGAGCGCCGTGGCGGGGCTGGTTCGACGCGTTGGTGAAGGACGGGCGGGCCGGCGAATGGCGCCGGGACGGAAAGCCGGCGCTGTGGGCGGCGGCGGAGCGCTGGACGGCCTTGGAAGCGGCGTGTCCCGGAGGGACCGGGCGCCCGGCTCCGGAGCTCCCGGCGGCGTTGAGGACGGCGGTCCCCGAGGAGGAGGCCGTCGCCGCCTTGGTGAGGGGGCGTCTCGAGACCTCCGGCATCACGGACGGCGCCGCCATCGCGGCGGGGCTCGGCCTGAGCCCGTCATCAGTGGAGGCCGCGCTGGCGCGTCTCGAGGCGGAAGGGCTCGCTCTTCAAGGCCGCTGGACCGCCAAGACCGTCCAATGGTGCGAGCGGCGCCTGCTCAACCGCATCCACCGGCTCACCCTCGACGGGGCGCGCAAGCGCGTGCAGGCGGTCCCGCCGGAGACCTACTGGCGCTTCCTCGCCGAGTACCATCACCTCGCCGCGGAGTCCCGCCGCGAGGGGCGCGCCGGCCTGCACGAGGCCGTGGGCCAGCTCCAAGGATTCGAGATGGCCGCCGCCGCCTGGGAGGCCGACGCCCTGCCGAGCCGCGTCAAAGCCTACCAGCCCGAGTGGCTGGACACGCTGTCCTTCTCCGGCGAGCTGGCCTGGGGCCGCGAGCAGCTCGATGCCGTCCGCGAGGACCTGAGCCCCGAGGTCCGCGCGGCCACCGAGAACCTCAAGGTGGGGATCATGGTCGAGGTCCCGGCCACCGCGCTGCAGGCCCACTGCTTC
>CAZTZW010000452.1:0-2689 GCA_964618085.1 uncultured Elusimicrobia bacterium | reverse complement strand
GCCGCAGCGGCGGCTGCGTCACGCTGCGGCGGCCGAGGCCGGGCGCGGCGGCGTGGACGGCGGCGCGGTCGAAGGCGGCTGCGCCGGCTCCCCACAGGCCTTCGAGGGTCGACGCGGAGGCGGCGGGGGTAAGCGCGAGGAGAAGAAGGAGGGGGCTCATCGTCGATATTCTAGCACGCGTCCCGCGCGGCGGGAGGCCTTGCGCGGCGACGCAGGGGGGCCTATACTCCGTGACGGAGCCCCCGCTGATGCCCGAGATCGAGAAGCTCGTCGCCGCCTTCGAGGACCCGAGCGTTCTCGAGCTCATGATCAACGACGACGGCTCGGTGTACGTCGAGGACGGGACCGGGATGCGCCGTCTCGACGCCTCGCCCACCCCCGCCGACGTCGCGGCCTTCGTGAAGGGCGTCGCGGGCGCCCATGAGAACTTCGGACCGGACCGCCCCTACGCCGACCTGACGGGCTCCGACGGCTCGCGCGTGCACGTCATCGCGCCGCCCGTGTCGCGCGCGCTGGCCGTCACCATCCGCAAGCGTCCCTCGCGCCGCCCCACGCTCGACGAGCTGACCAGCGGGGGGACCCTCACCGACGGCTGCGCGGACTTCCTCGACTACTGCGTCCAGCAGAGGCTCAACCTGCTCATCGTCGGCGGCACCAGCTCCGGCAAGACCACCTTGCTCTCCGCGCTGGCCGCTCAGATCGAGCCCTCGGAGCGCATCCTCGTGCTCGAGGACTCCCCGGAGCTGACCTTGGGCCAGCCCCACGTGATGTACCTGCGCACGCGCCAGCGCGACGGCGCCGGCAAGGCCGACGTCACCTTGCGCGACCTGGTCGTGAACACCTTGCGCATGCGGCCCGACCGCGTCATCATCGGCGAGACGCGCGGCCCCGAGGCCGCGGACATGCTCTCCGCCATGAACGTGGGCCAGGATGGGATGCTGACCACGCTCCATGCCAACTCGGCGCGCGAGGCGCTCCAACGCCTGGAGACCTTGGTCCTTCAGTCGGGCGTGGACATGCCGCTGAAGGCGGTGCGCTCCAACATCGTCACCGCGCTCGACTTCATCGTCTTCCTGGCCCGCCTGGCCGACGGGACCCGGCGCGTCGTCCAGGTCTCCGAGGTCACCGGCATCGAGGTGGACACCATCTCGCTGTCCGACCTGTTCATGCTCGACGTGCGCAAAGGCCCCTCGGGCCTCTCCTCCGTCCTGCGCCCCACCGGGGCCGTGCCGCGCTTCTACGACCGCCTGCGCAAGCAGGGCGTGGAGCCGCCGATGGATTTCTTCCGGCCCCCCTAACAGAAGGGACAGGCACTTTCGTTAGGGTCCTTCGTCTGTTCTCTTTGTAGGGGTACCCCTAACGAAAGTGCCTGTCCCTTCTGTTAGGGTCCATTGACGCCTCCTCCTTCTATTGATAGGATGCCGCGCATGGCAAAGAAAGTTCTCGTCATCGACGATGAGCCGGAGATGCTCAATCTCGTCAAGTACACCCTCAGCCAGGCCGGTTTCGAGGTGTTCACCTGCGACAACGGCCGTCAGGCGTGGGACGAGATCGCGAAGGTCCGCCCCGACGTGCTCATCCTCGACGTCATGCTGCCCGGCATCGACGGGTACTCGCTCCAGCTCAAGATCGCGGCCGAGCCGACCACCAAGGACCTCCCCATCGTGGTCCTCACGGCGCTCGAGCCGTCCAAGACCCTCTTCCAGAAGTTCCCGCAGGTCCAGGGCTTCATGACCAAGCCCTTCAAGACCGAGGAACTTCTCAAGACCGTCCAGGCCGCCGCCGGCGGCTCGGCGGCCTAAGCCGTGGCCGACGAAGCCCCCTCCTACGACGCCATCGTCGTCGGCGCCGGCCCCGCGGGCCTGGCCGCCGCCATCACCATCGCGCGCGCCGGTCTGAAGGTCGTCGTGCTCGAGCGCGGCGAGTACCCGGGCGCCAAGAACGTGCAGGGCGCCGTGCTGTACTCGAAGATGCTGCACGAGCTCGTCCCCGATTTCTGGAAGATGCCCGACGCCCCCGTCGAGCGTCCCATCGTGGAGCAGAAGACCTGCATCACGACCGAGGACAGCTACGTCACGGTCGGCTACAAGTCCCAGAAGTTCCTCGAGGGCATCCCGAACTGCTACTCCATCATCCGCGTCCACTTCGACCAGTGGTTCGCCAAGCAGGCCGAGGCCGCCGGCGCGGAAGTCTACTGCGGCATGATGGTGCGCGACGTGCTCAAGGACGCCTCGGGCAAGGTCATCGGCATCAAGACCGCCGACGGCGACGAGCTGACGGCCTCGGTCGTCATCGCCTGCGACGGCGTGAACTCCATCATCGCGCAGAAGGCCGGCTTCATCGACGAGCTCAAGCCCTCCGAGGTCGCCCTCGGCTCCAAGGAGGTCATCGCCCTGCCGTCCTCGGTCATCGAGGACCGCTTCCAGCTCAATCCCGGCGAGGGCGCGACCATGGAGATGTTCGGCTCGGTCTCCCTGGGCATGCTCGGCTACGCTTTCCTGTACACGAACAAGGAATCCCTGGCGCTCGGCGTGGGCTGCAAGCTCACCGACTACCAGAAGAAGGGCCTGCGCCCCTCGGACCATCTCGAGTACGTGAAGTCCCACCCGCTGGTGAAGAAGCTCATCTCCGGCGGCAAGACGGTCGAGTACAGCTCGCACCTCATCCCCGAGGGCGGCTACAAGTCCAT
>CAZTZW010000451.1:0-2698 GCA_964618085.1 uncultured Elusimicrobia bacterium | reverse complement strand
TCCGCGCTCCTGCGCGCGGGGCAGCGCGTCGAGGCCGACATGCGCGGCCTGCGGCAGGCCGCGGCCAGCCCCACGCCCGCCCGCGCGCGCCGCGACGACTTCGAGGCGCGCATGCGCCGCGAGCTCTCCTTGGACCTGGCGCGCGATGAGTCGCTCGAGCGAGCCGCGCGCGAGTCGCGCCGCTCCGAGCACGAGCTGGGCCGCCTGCTCACGGACGCGGAGGGACGGCGCGTGCGCGTGGAGGAGTACGTCATGCGCCCCTCGCCCGAGACGTTCAAGCTCGTCGTGCTGAACTCCCGTCCGGGACGATTGGACGCCTTCGCCTGGACGGGCGTGTTCGACCGTCCCCTGCCGGTCGACCTGGGGCCGGTGCTGACCTCGCTGTCGGGCACCTTCGAGACGGCCGCCCCGTGGACGCTCACGGAGTACTCGGCCCTGCTCACCAACGGCCCCGACAGGCTGCTGGAGCGGGCCGACGGCGGCCATCAGGTCGACCTCAACGCCAACGCCGACCCCTTGGACGACGTCGCGGGCGGGAGGCCGTTCTTCTACACCCTCTTCGACCGCTCCGGGCTCTACGTCGACGGGACGCTCAAGCGCGGCTGGACCGGCACGGCCATCCAGGCGCAGAGCGAGGCCGTCGCTGCCTCGCTCAACGACCCGTTCACGGGAGCGGCCCTTCCCGCCGCCCTGCCCGCGGTCGCGTCCAACACGACCTTCCCCGACGCGGGGACGCAGACGCGGCGGCGCTTGGAGTCCTACGGCGACGGCACCGAACTCGGCCTCGTCGACCGCGCGCTGGGCGCGGACGGCGGCGCCGCTCCGGCTCCGGCCTCGTTGAGCGACCACGGGGTCCACCTGTCCGTGAGCGCGACCGAGTTCGCGGGACGGAGCATCGAGCTCGTCGCCTCGCCGCGCATCCTCGTCCTGACGAGGCAGCTGCCGTGAGGAGCCTCGTCCTCGCCGTCGTCCTCTTGGCGGCGCCCGCGGCCCGGGCCGTGGAATGGACGCCGCTGTACGGCGTGACGGCCCTGGCGGGGCAGCACACGTTCCGAGGCCAGAGCGGCTCCTTCAGCGGCCTGCTCGACGCGGTGCTGGCGCCGGCCGCGCGCGTCGACGAGCGGTGGGCCGTCCTGCCGTCCTGGCGCTCGACCTACGAAGGGACCCGTTCCCTGGACGAGTCCCTCGGCGCGGCGACCATCGCCCAGGAGCGCATGACCCATCGCCTGGCGGCCCGCGCGTCGTACGGGCGCCCGGACTCGCGCTGGCGCTTCAAGCCGTCGGCGTCTCTGAAGTACGAGTTCCTCAAAGAGACGCGCGACGAGAAGTGGGGCCGCGGCCTCTTCGACCGCCGCGTCCTCGCCGTCGGCGGCGAGGCCGAGTTGCTGCTGGTCGATCCCGCCTCGCTCCGCCTGGCCGTGGACTTCTTCGACGCCAAGTACCCGAACTACAAGAGCCTCGAGTCGCAGGCCGCCGCGGCTTTCGCGGGCGACTCGCTGGCGCGCGAGTTGGCCGGCGACCGCGTGCTCGACCGGCGCGGCTGGCAGGTCCTGGCCGCAGGCACGGCCCCGCTGGGCGAGCGCGTCACGCTCGACCTCTCGGCCGGGGCCGTGCTCTCGTCCGTCCCGCGCCAGCGCGTGGTCGTGGAGAGCGGCGCGCTGACGGGGACCGCGCGTTCCGACGCCCTCACGACGCTCACCGCGACGGCGCGGCTGCCCCACGAGCTCAACCTGGACTGGCGCCTGCTCGGGGCCCTGGAGGTCGGCGCGGCCCTCCTGCGCTCGAACCAGAACGGCTACGACGCCTCGCGCGGGCGCTTCATCTCGCAGTACTACGACTTCACCGAGCTGCGCGTCGCCCCGTCGGCCAAGCTGCTCGTGGGGCCGGCGCGCCGCCCGACGGCGTTGTCCCTGGGACTGGGGTGGAAGCGCCGCGCGCATCCGCACCGTCCCGCGCAGCAAGGCGACGGGAGCTACGGGGCCGACAGCCTCGTGCAGACCGAATGGAGTTTCGACGCCTCGGCGAGCTACCCGGTGGCGCCGCGCTTCAGCCTGCTGTTCACGTTCTCGCGCGTCTCGGCGTCCTCCAACACGCGCTTCGAGCGCTTCTACCGCTACTCGTACGAGGCGTTCAACGCGCTCGCGGGGTTCCGATGGGAGTACTGAGGCTCCTCGCCGTCCTGCTCGCGCTCGCGGCGCCCGCCGCGGCCCAGAACAACTGGGTCGGCGGCGCCGTCGGCGACTGGCACGAGCCGGCGAACTGGTCCGCGGGCGTGCCGGGCTTCGGCGAGGTGCTCATCGACGCCGACGCGCTCGTCATCGCCTACGCGACGAACCCCGCGGTCAACCTATCGAGCGTCACCTTGGGCGACGCCGGGGGGACCTTCGCTCCCGTCCTGCGCCTGGGGCGCGGCGCGCACCTGGGCCGCGCGGTCCTGCACCCGCGCTCGGCCCTCCAGCTCGACGCGACCGACCAGTTCACGGCGGGCGACGTCTTCTTCTCCGCCGGCTCGAGCGCGACCGTCTGGACCGCGGCCTCGGCGGCGGGCGGCGGCGCGCTGCGCTTCTCGGTCTCGGGCACGTTCGCGCTCTCGCCCGGCGCCACGGTCACCGCGCGCGGCCGCGGCTACGCTCCGGAGACGGGGCCCGGCGCGGGCGCGGCTGGCTCCGTCGCCAGCGGCGGCGGCGGCGGCGGCTAC
>CAZTZW010000450.1:0-2699 GCA_964618085.1 uncultured Elusimicrobia bacterium | reverse complement strand
CAGCCCCTGCTCCGACACCGGCTCCCCGCACAGGCGGCCGGACAGCCCGGCCGCGCCGAACAGCGCGTCGTCCTCGGACAGGTCGAACTCGACGAGCGCGGGAGCGCGGCCCGCCATGGCCGCCTCCGCCGCGTCGCGCAGGGGCTCGGGCACGCCGGCCAGGGGCGTCACGCCGGGCAGAGCGGCCACGGTGTCGTCGCCCAGCAGGAGCATGGCGCCGGAACGCTCGGCGACCGCCCCGTCGAGGGTGACGAAGGTGGCCAGGACGCCGCGCACGCCGGAGGGGTCGGCGGAAGCCAATTCCTCGAGGGCGCGCAGCACGGCCAACGCCTCATGCGGGCGCGGAGCGCTCATACCCCCTTATACTAATTCTCGTCGGAGGATGACCCCCGGAAAACGACTCCGATGTGACGTTTTTATGAGGAAAGCCTTGCGGGTAGGGGATTGGGCGGCTACAATCGTGGCGTGAGCTTGGCAGATTCGGACCTGAGGCATCTCATCGGCCTCCTCGACGACGAGGACCCCCGCAGCCTGGTCTTGGTGCGCGCCAAGATCCTGGAGCAGGGGGAGAGGGCCCTCCCGTTCCTCGACGAGCTCCGGCGCGCCTCCCCCGCCGTGCACCTGGCCCAGCGCGCCAACGAGCTGGCCGAGGAGCTGCGTTTCCGCGCCCTCGAGGCCGACTTCGCCCGTCTCGCCGCCGCTCCGGTGCCCGACCTGGAGGAAGGAGCCTTCCTCGTCTCGCGCTTCGGCCAACCGACCGCCGACCTCGCGGCCTACCGGGTGTGGCTCGACCGCGTGGCCGCGGCCGTGTCCGAGGACCTGGTCGACGACGACCCGGAATCGGGCGTCAGGCGCCTGACCGAGCACCTGTACAAGTCCCTGAACTTCGCGGGCAACGAGACCGACTACTACGACCCCGACAACAGCTACCTCACGCGCGTCATCGACACCCGCCGCGGCATCCCCGTGACCTTGACCATCCTCTTCCTGCTCCTGGCCAAGCGCTTGAAGCTCCCCGTCTACGGCGTGGGCACGCCCGGCCATTTCCTGGCGGGCTTCCGTACGACCGGAGACCCCTTGTTCATCGATTGCTTCCGCAAGGGCAAGCTCATGACCTTGGCCGAGGTCCGGCGCATGCTCGTGCGCAACGGCTACGACTACCGGCCGGAGTACGTGCGCGCCTGCCCCCCGCGCGAGATACTCGCGCGCATGATGCGCAACCTCATCTCCATCTACCAGAAATCCGGGGCGGTCTCCCGCGCCGAGCGGCTCTCGTCCCTCGTCGAGACCTTGCTCACGGGGCGCCTGAGCGAGGGCGCGTGAGGGCGGCCCTGCTGCTGCTGCTGCTGGCCCTGCCGGCCGCGGCCGACCGCCCCATCAAGCCGGACGCGCCCGAGTTCCCGCCCGACCACGCCTGGCTCAACTCCAAGCCGCTGACCCTGGAGCGCCTGCGCGGCCGCAAGGTGGTCGTGGTCGCCTTCCTCAACCTGGCTTCCATCAACTCGGTGCGCGCGCTCCCCGCCCTGCGCGGCTGGTTCGACCGCTACTGGACGCACGACCTCATGGTCATCGGCGTCTTCACGCCCGACCTCGACGTCCAGCGCGACCCGCGCTGGGGCCGCGAGCAGCTCAAGCGCTTCGCCGCGGACTTTCCCGTCGTACTCGACAAGGACCGGCGCATCTGGAAGGCCTACGCCAACGAGGGCTGGCCTTCCATGTTCCTCATCGACACGAAGGGGCGCGTGGTCTTCGACCGCCTCGGCGAGGGCGGCTACCAGGAGTTCGAGATGGAGCTGCGCAAGGAGCTCGGCGCCTTCCACGACGAGAAATACCTGCCGGCGCCGCTGAACCTCCCCGACGCGCCTTCGCGCGACTGCGGGACGGCGACCAGCGAGGTGACGCTCGGCGCGCGCAAAGGCTCCAAGCCCCCCCTGGCGCTCGACAAGGACTTCACCATCCGCAGCGCCATCATCGTCGGCTCGCGCCAGAGCGAGATCGCCGTCCGCGGCCGCTGGGACCAGGAGAGCGACGGCCTGCGCATGGAGCAGAACAACCGGGACCAGGGCGCGTTCCTGCGCGTCGTCTACCAGGGAGCCCAGGCGCTCGGCTTCCTCGCTCCGGCGGCCGGCACGACCACGCGCTACTTCATCAAGCAGGACGACCTGTGGCTGCACGAGGGCAACGCCGGCGCGGACGTCCGCTTCGACGACGACGGCCGCTCCTTCGTGCCGGTGGACACGGCGCGGCTCTACGACCTGACGCGCGACCCCAGCGTCTCGGCCCACGAGATATACCTCTTCCCCGACAAGCGCGGGGCCGCGGTGCGCGGCTTCTCCTTCGCCGACGCCTGCGTCGTCACCAAGCTCCAATGACGCGCGCCGCGCGCATCGCCTCCGTCGAGGCGCTCCCCTGGCGCGTGCCGCTCTCCGAGCCGTTCGCCATCGCCGGCGGCGTCTCGCACCACCTCGACAGCGTGCGCGTGGGCCTGCGTCTGGACGACGGGACGACCGGCTGGGGCGAGGCGTCCCCCCTCCCCGCCTTCAACGGCGAGACCGCGGCCAAGTCGCTGGCCCAGGTCCGCTCCGCGTCGCGCTCCTGGCGCGGCCGCGACGCCTCCGCCTGGCGCCCCCTGCTCGAAGAACTGGAGGCGCGCCTGCCGAAGGGCGGCGGCGCCGCCCGCGCCGCCCTGGGCATGGCCC
>CAZTZW010000449.1:0-2721 GCA_964618085.1 uncultured Elusimicrobia bacterium | reverse complement strand
CCTTCCAGGTGGTCGTCAGCAACATGTTCCACATTCGCCTGGACTTCATCTGGATCCAGACAGCGCTGGTCTTCGCGATCGCCCTGCAATTGCTCTGGGCTACCACCGAGATGCGCGCGGCCCGGCTTCCCACCGTTCCGGGCCTCGATGGCGAAGCCCCGAACTGGCACGCCTGCCTGTTCTCACCCGGACCAGTCATCGTCACGCAGGCGGCCTCCGCGAAGTTCCTCGAAGCGATGCGCGCCGACAAGCGCGCCTTCGAGCTCGACGCCGCGCAGTGCGACCAGCTCGCCAGGCTCGTCATCAAAGAGGGCGGCAAGGGCTGCAAGGACCCCGTCCTCAATAGGGACTACGTGGGCAAGGACGCGTCCGTCATCGCCAAGGGCATCGGCCTGAGCATCCCCGCGGAAGCGCGGCTGCTCTGGTCCGTCGTGCCCAACGACCACGCCTTGGTCTGGACCGAGCAGCTCATGCCCTTCCTCCCGGTGACCGTGGCCGCCGACGTGGACGCGGCCATCGAGCTCGCCGCCGCCGCAGAGGGCGGCCACCGCCACACCGCGGCCATGCACTCGACCAACGTCGCCAACCTGACCAAGATGGGCCGGCGCATGCAGTGCTCCATCTACGTCAAGAACGCGCCCACCCTCTACGGACTCGGCCTGGGCGAGGGCTACGCCACGATGTCCATCGGCACGCCGACGGGCGACGGGCTCACCAAGGCCAGCCACTTCGCGCGCCCGCTGCACTGCGCGCTCGTGGGCTACTTCAGGATCGCGTGATGAAGAAGAAGAGCCCGGCGGCGAAGGCGCCCGAAGTGAAGGGCCTGGAGCATCTCTACCTGCCGACCGGGCAGTTCGAGGACGCGTGGAAGTTCTGGACCGAGGTCGCCGGCGGCAAGGGCGGCGAGACCTGGGGCGAGGGCGAGCACAAGTCGGGGATGGTGTCCTTCGCGGGACAGTCCATCGTGCTCGGCTCCGACGAGGAGCGCGACGAGGACGAGGAGCTGGGCTACCCCGTGAAGCACGGGCAGGCGACTTTGTACTTCTCCACGTCCGACATCCAGAAGCTTTATAAGGACCTCGCCAACCGCGGGGCGCAGGTGCTGCGCGGACCGCTCACGACGCACTGGGGCGCGAAGGTCATGACGGTGAAGGCCGGCGACGCGGTGGTCGCTTTCGTCGAGAACAAGAAGAAGGCCAAGGGGAAAAAATAACATGCTCGCCAATCTCGCCGTCGGATTCCTGGAGTCGTCGTCCATCGCCAAGGGCATCGAGGCGGCCGACGCCATGCTCAAGATGGCCTCGGTCAAGCTCGCCAAGACCGTCATCGTGGCGCGCGGCAAGTACATCATCTTCATCAGCGGGCCGCAGGGCGAGGTCGAGTCCGCCATGCGCGCGGGCCGCGAGATGCTCGGCAAGGTGCTCGTGGACGAGGTGCTCATCCGCAACGTATCCAGCCAGGTCGTCGAGTCGCTCGACAAGCGCCGGCCCGTCGAAGTATTGGGCGCTGTCGGTGTCATTGAAACCAAGGAAGCCGTCGCCGCCGTCCTCGCGGCCGACGCCGCGGCCAAGGCCGCCAACGTCCACCTCATCGAGACCAAGACCGTCGTCGGCGGCGGCAAGGGCTACGTCACCCTCTGCGGCGACGTGGGCGACGTGCGCACCGCGGTGGTCGCCGGCATCGGCGCCATCAAGAAGGAGCTGCTGGTGAGCCACGTCATCATCCCGCAGGCCGATCCTCAGCTGCTCGCGACGGTGGGCAAGTAAGGTGAAAGTAGTCATCGGGTCGGACCACGGCGGCTTCGGCGCGAAGGCCTTCATCAAGAAGGCCATCCAGGCGCTCGGCCACGAGGTGACCGACTTCGGCTGCCACTCCACCGAGGCGGTGGACTATCCCGACGTGGCCCAGCTCGTCGCCGAGGCGGTCGTGCGCGGCGAGTTCGACAAGGGAGTCCTCATCGACGGCTTCGGCGGCGCCGTGTGCATGGCCGCCAACAAGGTCGCGGGCTGCCGCGCGGTCGCGGCCTACGACTCCGTGTCGGCGCGCATGGCCGCCCAGCACGACGACGCCAACGTCCTCTGCATCGGCGGCAAGTCGCACGGCGAGCTCATCCACGGCGAGATCGTGAAAGTGTTCTTCTCCACGCCCTTCGAGGGCGGCCGCCACAGCGGCCGCCTGGCCAAGGTGCACGCCATCGAGGGATACCGCAAATGAACCGCCTCCTCGCCGCTTGCGCCGTCATCGCCGCGCTGGCCGCGACGGGCTGCGCCACCGCGCGCGTGGACCCGGAGTACCGCGCCAAAGGCACCCCGGGCGCGCCGCGCGCCGGCGCGCCCGCCGTGTTCGTGGACGTCCCCGACAGCGAGGTCGCGCCGCTGCACTACGCGGGCGGCGGCGCCACGCGCAGCGCGCGGTTCGGCAAGCCCTTCCCGGCCTTCCTGCGCGACGCGCTCGCGGCCGAGCTCGGGCGCATGGGCCTGCGCGTCGCGGCGGCGCGCGAGCAGGCCGACGGCGTGGTCACGGCGGCGGCCAAGAAGCTGTCCATCACCTACAAGACCTTCCGTTTCAACCATCTCGGCTTCGAGTCGGACGTCGTTTTGTCTCTCGTCGTCAGCGAGCGTTCCGGCGCGCCGGTTTGGACCGGGGACTTCGTCGGCTACGGGAAAAGCGAGACCGTCACGCCCGGCATGCCCGGCCTCGCGCCGGAAGTCGCGTTCAATG
>CAZTZW010000448.1:0-2728 GCA_964618085.1 uncultured Elusimicrobia bacterium | reverse complement strand
CCGCGCGAGGTCGGCGCCGGGCGCCGACAGCGCCGCGGCGGCTCCCGCCCTCAGGCTGTCCGCGCGCCACACCCGCGCCGCGGTCAGGCCGACGGCGAGCGCCGCGGCGCAAGCCACGCCGATGAGCGCCGGACGCAGTCGCCAGGGCACGTTGACGCCTTCCTCGGCCTCGGGCGCGCCGCACGCGGCGTGGTAGCAGAACAGCCAGAACACGCCGGGCAGGCTCAGCGGGTAATCGACGAGGCCGTGCACCAGCGCGGCCACGGCGCCGAAACGCTTGTAGGGTGAGCCCCTCGCCAGCAGGACGGCCAGGCCCGCGACCCATAGGGCCAGCCACGGCCAGCCCCGTTCGGCCGCCGACTCGAGGAGGTGCTGATGCGCGTACAAGGTGGACAGCTCCGGGCGCCCCGCCGTGTAGGCCGGCAGCGCGTAGGCGTACGCGCCCGGCCCCAGCCCGAGCCACGGCGCGTCGGCGGCCATGAACCAGGCGGCCTTCCACCAGGCCAGGCGATGCACGACGCCGGGGGCCTCCAGCTTGGCGTAGGCGAGGACGAGACCGATGAGCAGGACGGCCCACCCCACGCGCGACCAGCCCGTCCCCACGCGCCGCCGGAACACGATCAAGCCGACGGCCAGACCCAGCCAGGCCCCCACCGAGCTGGCCCACCACAGGCACAGCACCAAGGCCGCGGCGAGGAAGCGGGCGCGCGCCTCCAACGCGAGCGGGAGCAGGAGGAGGACGGCCCCGGCGAACGCGTTCTGGTTGAGCAGCAGGGACGGCGGGCGCTCGACGCCGTGCAGGCGCTGATACGCCGCGACGAGCACGAGCACCCAGGCCGCGCCGCGCACCCCGCGATCCACGCGCGAGCGGCCCGCGCGCGAGAGCACGCCGACCACCGGGAACAGGGCCAGGCCGGCCGCGGCCGCGGCCCAGGCGGGACGGGAATACGAAGGCACCGTGCTCGCCGCCGCCGAGAGCCCCGAGAGCAGGGCCAGCACCGCCGCCCAGAGGTCCACGCCGCGCGTGGGGCGCGGCAGGTAGCCCAGCGCCGCGCGGAAGCCGAGCCAAGCGCCCACGCCGCCGACCAGGATGAAAACGAGGAGGGCCTGGGACCAGACGTCCCAAGCCCCCCTCAGGAGCAGCCCCGCCGCGAGAAAGAACCCGACGAGGCCCGCGAGCACGGCTTATTCGGGCATCAAGCGGGTCGTGACGAAGATGAGCAGCTCGTTGCGCACGCGCGTCTTCGTCTTCTTCTTGAACAGCCAGCCCAGGATCGGTATATCGCCGAGCAGCGGGATCTTGGTGATGGTGTCCTGGAAGGCGTCGTTGATGAGGCCGCCGATGACGATGGTCTCGCCGTCGCGCACGAGCACGGTCGTCTCGGCCTCGCGCGAGTCGATGGCAGGCGCGCCCGTCAGCGCCGAAGCCGTGGCGGTGACCGAGGGCTGGCTCACCGTGGGCTTGATCTGCAGAAGGATGCGCCCGTCGGCGTTGATGCTGGGCGTCACGGTCATCGTGATGCCGGTCTGGGCGTAGGTCACCGACTGGGTCTGGACGCCCGTCGACGCCACGTTCGAGGTCACGTAGGGAATCTGGGTCGTGACGTTGATGCTGGCGGGCTGGTTGTTGAGCGTGGCGATCTTCGGCTCGGAGAGGACCTTGGCCTTGCCCTCGGAAGCGGCCGCGGTCAGCGTCGCCGAGAGGAAGTAGTTGTTCGTGATGCGGCCCAGCGTCAGGGCGCCGAACACGCGGTCCGCGGCCAGCGAGACGCCGGTGCCGCGGCCGGACGCTCCGACGCCGTTGACCGCCACCGTGTTCTGGTCGAGAGCGCCGCGGGTCAGGGCCGAGGTGTTCTCCTTCGAGACGAGCGTACCTATCAAGGTCTGGCCCTGCTTGCCGCCGACCTTGCCGTATTCGGTGGACATGTAGTCCCACTGGATGCCGTAGTTGATGCCGGAGTTCGCGAGGACCTCCACGAGCTTGGCCTCGATGAGCACCTGTCGGGGCCTGGCGTCCAGCTGCTGGATGAGGTTCTCGCTGGCGAGCAGGCCCTCGAGCGTGTCGGTGATGATGATGGCGTTGGTCTTCGCATCGACCGAGGAAGCGCCCCGGCGGCCCTCGGCGGTGCGCACCGAGTCGATGGTCGCCTTCACCTCGGCGGCCTTAGCGTAGTTGAGCTGGAAGACGCGGGTGATGGACGAGGACGTGGTGCGCTGTTTGGTCAGCTCCGCGGGGGTGATGACGCGCAGGATGTTCTCGCCCACCTGGTCGGTGGTCAGGCCCATCATGGAGAGCACCGTGCGGAAGGCCTCGTTGAAGGGCACGTTGTTCAGATGGAGGGTCAGGCTGCCGCTGACGTCGGCGCCGTAGATGACGTTGACCTTGGCCTTCGCCGCCAGCAGCTTGATGACGTCGCGCACGTCGGTGTTGTCGAAGTCGAGGGTCACGAGGTCGCGGGGCATGCGGCTGATGATGTCGCGGTAGGTCCGCGTGCCCCGGCGCGTAGAGAGGCCCTCGTCGTCGGACGCGGGCGAGACCGGGAGCTTGTCGGCGGAGGCGTCTCCATGATGCGCCATGGCGCCGAGCTCGCGGGTCTGAGGGGTCTCGAGACCGGCGCGACGGAGCGCGGCGGCGGGCCCTTCGTTGACGCGGACGCGAGGCTTGGGCGCGGGAGCGGGAGCGGGCTCGACCTCGGCTTCCGCCGGCGCCGCGACGGCGGCGGGCGGC
>CAZTZW010000447.1:0-2728 GCA_964618085.1 uncultured Elusimicrobia bacterium | reverse complement strand
GGCGGCCTCGGCGCGGGCCTGCTCGCCTTCGCTCGCGCGGACATCACGTCCGGCGCGCCGTGGGTGCTGGGCCGGTTGGGCGCGGCCGCCGAACTGCGGAAGGCGTCCTTCGTCCTCACCGGAGAGGGCCGCGTCGACGCGACGACCTTCCAGGGCAAGGCTCCCGCCGCCTTGGCGCGCATGACCTCCAAACCCGTCGCCGCCGTCGCCGGTCAAGCCGTGAAGGGCGCCAAGGGACCTTTCAGACGCGTCGTGAGCTTCGCCGACGCCGGCGCCAAGGACGCGGCCGACGCCATGCGCCGCGCCGCCCACTGGGCCGCGAAGGCCGCCGCGCTCGCCGCCGCGTGCCTGCTGCTGGCTCCGCCGTCCTCGGCCAACAAGCTCCCGTCCCCGGACTCCTTCGACGCCGGCTACTACCAGCGCCATCTCGACGGCAAGCTTGCCGAGAACATCTCGGGCCTGGAGGAAGCCGTCGGGGCCGAGGTCATCGGCGACGGGACGGTGAAGGCCGGCTACCTCTGGCGGTTGTGCCGCGCGAAGATACGCCGCGGCGAGAAGAAGACGAAGCGGGCGGAGAAGCTCGCGGACTACGACTCCGCGCGCAAGGACTGCGAGAGGTCGGTGGCTCTGTCGTCGGGGACGGCCGAGGCGCGTTTCTGGCACGGCGTCTCCATGGGGCGGTGGGGGGAGACCAAGGGCATCATGAAGGCGCTGTTCCTCATCAAGCCCCTGCGGCGCGAGATGGAGGCGGCGCTCGCGCTGGACCCCGGGCACGGCGGCGCGCACCACGTCCTGGGCGAACTGTTGTGGCAGCTGCCGGGCTTCGCGGGCGGCGACAAGAAGAAGGCGCTCGCGGAGTTCGAGGAGGCCGTGCGCCTCTCTCCCGACTACACGGCCAACCATCAGCCGCTGGCCGAGGCCTACCTCTACTTCGAGCGCAAGGACGACGCGGTCCGCGTGCTCAGGATGGTCGAAGCCGTCAAGACCCCGGCCGACCCCGCGGAGTACCCCGAGAACCTGGCGGACGCGCGCAAACTCCTCGAGACTTTGGATAATAGGCAGAGATGAGACATCCCTCGGAACGGACCGTGCCTCCCCTGGTCTTCATCCTCGCGCTCGTGGGCGCGCTCGTCGTCGCGGCCGCGGTCCATCGCCGCGTCTCCAATCCCGCGCCCATCGCCGGCGCGTTCACGCGCTACGACGCCGACAAGCTCTTCGACCCCGCCGAGGGCGCGGTGCTCAAGGCCCAGCAGCTCTATCACTGCTTCAAGCCGGACCACGACCCCTTGCTCGTCTGCCCCGCGTGGCTCGAGGAAGAGGTCCGCGCCATGCCCGCGACCCCGTTGAAGAAGGTCCGCGACGGCAAGGGCAACCGGGTCACCGAGGCGCACCTGTGGCGCTCGGCGCCCAGCGCCTTGTTCGATTCCCTGGAGACCGCGCGCCTGCGCTTCCCCGCCGACAAGGGCGGCAACCTCTCCCCGCTGCCGGCGGTCCTCCCGGACCACCTCGAGGGCGTGAGCCGCTGTCACTTCGTCGTGGACCACCTGCGCGCCGAGGCGGCGGCGCCGCTCGGCGGGCGCGCCCCGCGCCTCATCGCGGCCTACGCGGCCGCCTGCGGCGCCTTGGAGCGCGTCGCGGACGCGGCGAAGGCGGGCGACGAGAGAGCCTACCGCGCCGCGGTGCTGGAGTTGGCCGACGACGTCGCCGCCGCGCACGAGCTCGTAAGGCGCTGACGGGCTCCCGCCCTCACGGCGACGCGGCTAGTACTTGACCGGGAGGGGAAGGGCGGACGTCGCGCCGCTCTCGCGGCGCGGGCCCCGGACGCACACGCGCTTGGTCGACTTCCCGCCGGCCCGGACGTTCACGGACCTCTTGGTCCCCGGCGCGCCGTAGAGGCGGTCCAAAGCCTCGGCGAAGTCCAGCTTGGCGGAGGAGCGGCCGTCGATGGAGTCGAGGAGGTCGCCGGGCTTGAGGCCCGCGCCCTCGGCGGAGCGGCCGGGCGTGACGTGCGAGACCTCGAAGAGGCGTTTGCCGTCGCGCTCCGCGGTCTTGATCCACAGGCCGGGACCGGCGCGCCAGAACGACGGCGGCTCGAGCAGGACCACGGGCTCCAGCAGGCGCACGCGCAGGCGGTCGTCGGGGCCGAGCAGGTCGGGCCACGGCACGGTCCCGGAGGCCTCGGGCAGGGGCGCGGCGGTCACCAAGGTGCCGCCGGCGCTCACGCGCGCCAAGGTCTGGTCGCCGGAGACGCCCGCGGCGGCGCCGGAGATGGGATAGGCGGAGCCGCCGGCGGGCTGGAGCTTGAAGAAGGCCAGGCGCAGGGTGCGGGTCTCGGCGTCGCTGCCGGACTCGACGACGCGGGCCCAGAGGCGGCTCTTCGGGGGCACCGACAGGAAGTCGAGCGACGCGTCGGTGGTGAGGCCGGTCGCGGCCTCGGTCTCGAGGATGTCTCCCTGCTTGACCGCGGCGGGCAGGCCCTTGGGGAAGCGCACCCAGACCGACTGGTCGGCGCGCGCCGTGAAAGCGGGGACGGGGACGGCGCGCACGGCGGCGGAGGCGGCGTCGCCGTCCTGCGAGGCCCGCTCGGCGGCCAAGGTCTTCTCGCGCGCGCTCAGGTCCGAGGAGGAGCGCTCGAAGGCCGCGGGGCGGGGCGTCGACGCGCTCTCGAGGGCGCGCGCTTCCAGGCCGCGGCGCACCACGGCCGACAGGCGCGCGCCGGGCGCCCAGG
>CAZTZW010000446.1:0-2729 GCA_964618085.1 uncultured Elusimicrobia bacterium | reverse complement strand
CAGCGGCCGCTGGACGGCCTTCCCCGGGCGCGTGACGCCGGCCGAGCCCGCCGAGCGCGCCAAGGCCTGGGCCTGGCAGCTCCTGCGGCGCTACGGCGTGCTGTTCCGCGACCTGCTCGAGCGCGAGAACGCGGCTCCCTCGTGGTGGGAGCTGACGCAGGCCCTGCGGCGCCTGGAGGCGCGCGGCGAGATCCGCGGCGGCCGCTTCGTCTCGGGCGTCGCCGGCGAGCAGTACGCCCTGCCCGAGGCCGTCGAGGCGCTGCGCCGCGAGCGCAAGCCGGGCGAGTGGCTCGTGGTCTCGGCCTCGGACCCGCTGAACCTCGCGGGCGTGCTCGACGACTGCGCGCGGCTGCCCGCGGTGCGCGGCAACCGCCTCCTCTACCGGGACGGACGCGTGGTCGCGGCGCTGCAGGCGGGCGAGGTCAGCTTCCGGGCGGACTTCCCCGAGGCGGCGCGCCCCAAGGCCGCGCGCGCCCTCCAGCTCCAGCTCCCGTCGCTGCGCGACGGGGTCCTCGCGGAGCTGGCGGCGTCTTTGGTAGCCTAAGGGCATGCCCAGCGCCCGAGCCTACGCCGTCGCCTCTCCCGGAGAACCCCTCAAGACCGCCCTCGTCCCGCGCCGCGCCGTCGGCCCGCGCGACGTGCTCATCGAAGTGCATTGGTGCGGGATCTGCCATTCCGACATCCATACCGCCCGCGGCGAGTGGGGCGGCACGCGCTATCCCTGCGTGCCCGGCCACGAGATCGTCGGCCGCGTGTTCGCGGCCGGCTCCAAGGTCAAGCGCTTCAAGGAAGGCGACCTCGTCGGCGTCGGCTGCATGGTGGCGTCCTGCGGCTCGTGCGCCAACTGCAAGCGCGGCCTCGAGCAGCACTGCTCGACCGGCGCGACCTTCACCTACAACAGCCCCGACGGCAGCGGCCACACCTACGGCGGCTACACCGACCGCATCGTCGTCGACGAGGCCTTCGTCCTGCGCATCCCCAAGGGCCTCGACGCCAAGCGCGCGGCGCCGCTCCTGTGCGCCGGCATCACCACGTACTCGCCGCTGAAGCGCTACCTCAAGAAGAAGGGGATGAAGGTCGGCGTGCTCGGCCTCGGCGGCCTCGGCCACATGGCGGTCAAGCTCGCCAAGGCGATGGGCGGCGTCGTGACCGTGCTCTCGCGCTCTCCGAAGAAGGCCAAGGACGCCAAGGGCCTGGGCGCCGCGTCGTTCCTGCTCACCACGGACGAGCAGGCCGTCGCCAAGGCGCAGGGCTCTCTCGACCTCATCATCGACACGGTGTCGGGACCGCACGACGTGGGCGGGGCCCTCTCGCTCCTGGCCGTGGAGGGCGTGCTCGTCATGGTCGGCGCCTCGCCCGAGCCGCTCTCGGTCGGCGCGTTCCCGCTCATCATGGGACGGCGCGTCCTGGCGGGCTCGCTCATCGGCGGCGTCGCCGAGACCCAGGAGATGCTCGACTTCTGCGCGCGCAAGAAGGTCATGTCCGACGTCGAGGTCGTGCCCATGAAGAAGGTCAACGAGGCCTACGAGCGCGTGCTCAAGGGCGACGTGCGCTACCGCTTCGTCCTGGACCTCTCGACCCTGTGAGGCGCGCCCTCGCGCCGGCGCTGCTGCTGGCGTCCATCGCGGCGGCCGCGGCGGAGCCGGCGCTGGAGGTGCGGCGGGCGGGCGTGAAGGAGCGCTCGTACGCGCTGTCGGAGCTGAAGGGCGCGCTCGCGTCCAAGAAGCTCGAGTTCTTCAGCCCGTTCTCGAAGAAGGTCAAGCGCTACGAGGGCTTCGCGCTCAAGGACGTGCTGACGTTGGCCTACGGCGACGCCTGGACCAAGCCGGAGTGGTCCGACGCGGCCTTCGTGGCCGTCGACGGCTATCAGGCGGTGGGCACGCTCGCCAAGCTCAACGAGGATGGCGCCTATCTCGTCTTCCGCGACCTCGACCGCCCGTCCGGCTGGGAGCCCGTCGGGCCGCGCGCCGCGGACCCCGGCCCCTTCTTCCTGGTCTGGACGAAGGAAGGCCAGACCACCGAGAACGCCTACCCGTGGCCGTGGCAGGTCGCCGCGCTGGACCTGGTGCGCTTCGAGACGCGCTATCCCGAGGTCCTGCCCGCCGGGGCGAAGGAGGGCTCGCCCGAGCGGCGCGGCTTCGCCGTCTTCAAGGACCGCTGCTTCCGCTGCCACTCCGTCAACGACCAGGGCGGCAAGGTCGGCCCGGAGCTCAACGTGCCCAAGAGCGTGACCGAGTACCGCGCCAAGAAGATCCTCCTCGAGTTCATCCGCAACCCCTCCGACTACCGCATCACCCAGATGCCCGACCACCGCGACCTGACGGCGCGCGACCTCGACGACCTCTACGCCTACTTCAAGCTCAAGAGCCGTCAGAAGGTGAAGTCCTGGTAGAGACGGGGCGGGCCCGTTGGGCGCGCCCGGCGCGCCTCGGCGGCCTGTGGGCCGCCTCCGAGATCGTCCTCGGCAGCTTCCTCCACAACCTGCGCGTGCCGCTGCGCGGGCACGCGATGACCGCGCTCTCCGCGGTCCTGCTCTCCGCGGCGCACGCGCGCCGTCCGGCCCGGGGCGTGCTGTGGCGGGCCGGGCTCGTGTGCGCGGCGCTCAAGTCCGTGTCGCCCAGCGCGGTCCTGCTCGGCCCGATGGCGGCCATCACGGCCGAGGGCTTCCTGATGGAGGCGGGGACCATGCTTCTGGGCGGCGCCGCGGGCCGCGTGCTGGGCGGCGGGCT
>CAZTZW010000445.1:0-2740 GCA_964618085.1 uncultured Elusimicrobia bacterium | reverse complement strand
CCGCGGAGGCCTGCCCGTCCCGGGGGATTCCGGCGGAGCTCCCGACGCGCTTGCGCAGGATGTCGACGTCGATGGGCTTGGGCAGGAGGCGGATGAGGGGGTCGTCGGGGGGGATGAGCTTCTTCGCCTCCTCGAGGGGCATGCCGGTGACGAAGATGAAGGGGATGTTCTGCATGCGCGGGTCCTGGCGCAGCTTGCGCAGGCCGTCCGGCCCGTTGCCGTAGTTCGGCATCTGGATGTCGGAGACCACGAGCAGGGGCTTGAGATCGCGCGCCTGGATGAAGCCCTCGAGGGCGTCGGAGGCGGTGGTGATGCGCAGGTTCGGATGCGACAGAGCCGCCTCGGTCACCATGAGGATGGCGGGGTCGTCATCGACGAGGAGTATCCACTTCTGGCTCAATGCTTTCTCTCCCGGCGAATCTCCACGACCACTTCGCGCGTCTTGGGCATCACCGCGGGCGTCTTATGCACGCGCACGGTCACGGCCGCGACCAGGGGCTGCTCCACCAGTATACGGGAACAAAGCCGTTCTGCCAAGGTTTCGACCAAGGCCCGCTCGCCGGTCTCGGCCTCGGCGCGGACCAGCTTCTCCACCGCCCAGTAGTCCGCCGCCCGGCGGAAGTCGTCGGCCGCGGCCGCGGGCGCCAGGTCCATCTCCAGGCCCACGTCGACCAGGACCTTCTGCGGCCGCCGCCGCTCCGCCGCGGGCACTCCCACGCGGCACTTGCAGACGACGCCGTTGAGCCAGATTCGGTCCATGTCGCTAAATGCTATACTGGTTTTATCATGACATATTCGAAGAAAATCGTCATCATCGGCTCCGGCTCGGCGGCTTACACCGCCGCCATCTACGCCGCTCGCGCCAACCTCGACCCCCTCGTGTTCGGCGGCGTCGCCATGGGCGGCCAGCTGATGATCACCTCCGACGTCGAGAACTTCCCCGGTTTCCCGGAGCCCGTGATGGGCCCCGAGCTCATGGAGCGCATGCAGAAGCAGGTCGAGCGCCTGGGCGTGAAGATCATCCAGGAGCTCGTGGCGAAGGTCGACTTCTCCAAGCGACCCTTCACCGTGACCTCGACCGAGGGCACCACGGCGACCGCCGAATCAGTCATCGTCGCCACCGGCGCCAACGCCAAGTGGCTCAACATCGAGAGCGAGAAGAAGCTCATGGGTCACGGCGTGTCGGCCTGCGCCACCTGCGACGGCTTCTTCTTCAAGAACAAGGAAGTGGTCGTGGTCGGCGGCGGCGATACCGCGATGGAGGAGGCGAACTTCCTCACCAAGTTCGCCTCGAAGGTCACCATCGTGCACCGCCGCGACACCTTCCGCGCCTCCAAGATCATGCTCGACCGCGCCAAGAAGAACCCCAAGATCGGCTGGGTGCTCGACTCCGCCGTCGACGAGGTGCTGGGCAACGGCCACGTCTCCGGCGTCAAGCTCAAGAACCTCAAGACCGGCGCCCTGTCCGAGTTCAAGACCGAGGGCCTGTTCATCGCCATCGGCCACGAGCCCACCACCAAGTTCCTCGATGGCCAGCTCAAGACGGACGAGAACGGCTACATCGTGGCCGACGACCGCACCCGCACCTCGGTCGAAGGCGTCTTCGCCGCGGGCGACGTGATGGACCATCGCTACCGCCAGGCCATCACCGCCGCGGGCAACGGGTGCAAGGCCGCGCTCGAGGCCGAACGCTGGCTGGCCGACCAGGGCACGCACTGAGATGACGACGGCCTCGCCGGAACGGAAGCAGAAGCTCCCGCCCTGGCTGAAGGTCTCCTTGCCGACGGGCCCCAACGTGGCCCGTCTGAAAGAGGCGTCGCGCTCCCGCGGGTTGGCGACCGTCTGCGAAGAGGCGCGCTGCCCCAACCTGGCCGAGTGCTGGGGAGGGGGGACGGCCACTTTCATGGTCATGGGTGATACGTGCACCCGCGGCTGCCGCTTCTGCTCCGTCGGTACCGCCGTGAAGCCGCCTCTGCCCGACGTCGAAGAGCCGCGGAAGCTGGCGTTGACGTTGAAAGAGATGGCCGTGGACTACGCCGTGCTGACCACGGTATGCCGCGACGATCTGCCGGACCAGGGCGCCGCCCACCTCGCGTCGTGCATCCGCGAGGTCAGAACGGCGTGCCCGAAGATGAAGGTGGAGATGCTTCTCCAAGATTTCCGCGGCGATACCTCGCTTCTGGATGTCGTGCTCGACGCGCGTCCGGACGTCGTGGCCCATAACGTGGAGTGCGTGGAACGGCTGACGGCGACCGTGAGGGATGCGAAAGCGGGCTATCGGCAGTCGTTGGACGTGCTCGCGCACGCCAAGCGTCATTCTCCGGATAGACCGACGAAGACGTCCCTCATGCTCGGACTGGGCGAGACGGAAAGCGAACTCCTCCAGGCCTTCGACGACATCCGCTCGGTCGGCACGGATATCATCACTCTGGGACAGTATCTGCGCCCCACCGGCGCACGGCATCATCTGCCGGTGGTCGACTTCGTCCACCCGGACGATTTCAAACGCTACGGCGACATCGCGAAGGCCAAGGGCTTCCTCTACGTCGCCTCCGGGCCTTTCGTCCGCTCGTCGTATAAGGCCGCCGAACTCTTCCTCAAAGGTCACTTGGAGACCAATGCCCCTTAAATCCGTCGCGACGCTCGACATCCAGCGCCTCGAAGTCCTCTCGCCCGACGGCTCCGTCGATGAGAAGCTGATGCCGAAAGTCGACGACGACGCGCTCCTCACGATGTACCG
>CAZTZW010000444.1:0-2753 GCA_964618085.1 uncultured Elusimicrobia bacterium | reverse complement strand
TCCGACCCCATCGACGAGGCCACCGGCGTGGGCGGCCCGACCTTGGCCGACCGCCTGTCGCTGTCCAACATGATCTCCGCGAGCCCTCAGGCCGTGCGCCAGGCCGACTGGCACCGCGAGATCGAGCGCCTTCGGGCCGAGTCCGAGCGCCGCCTCGCCTCCTTCTCCGAGATCGCCTGGTACGTCGGCAACCAGAAGAGCCTGCGCAACGCCACGCCCGCCCTGTGGCCCACCGAGGGCTCCATCACCTCCCTTTACGGCTACCGCTTCTCGCCCATGGGCCGCAGCGCCGGCGAGACCGGCGAGTTCCACGCGGGCATCGACATCGCCAACTCCGCCGACACCCTCATCCGCGCCACGGCCGACGGCACGGTCCGCTTCTCGGGCTGGTCCCACGGCTACGGCAACATGGTCATCGTCGACCACGGCTACGGCGTGAGCACGCTCTACGGCCACACGTCCAAGGCGCTGGTGCGCGCGGGCGAGCGCGTCCTGCGCGGCCAGGTCATCGCCTACATGGGCACCACGGGCCGTTCGACCGGCGCCCACCTCCACTACGAGGTCTGGCGCCAGGGCCGCCCCGTCAATCCGATGTCCTTCCTGAAGGTCCGCACCGGGCCCGACCTGCTGGGCTACGCCGCGCCGCGCCGCCGGGGAACGACCTGATGTTCGGCGGCGGAGCCAAGACCGACGCCCGCGAGGGCATGACCCTCATCGGCGAGGAAGCCCACTTCCACGGCTCGCTCGTCGCCAAGGGATCCCTGCGCGTCGAGGGCGTCTTCGAGGGCGACATCACCGACGCCGCCTCCGTCGAGGTCGGCGCCCGCGGCCGCCTCACCGGCAACGTCGCCGCCGACACCATCGTCATCGCCGGCGAGCTCACCGGCAACGTCGTCGCCTCCCGCTCCATCGAACTGCTCGCCAGCGGCCGCCTCACCGGCGACATCCGCTGCCCCAAGGTCCGCATCGAGGAGGGCGCCTTCTTCGACGGCTCCTGCACGATGGGCGCCGAGGGCGAGAAGCCCCGCCGCCGCCGCCGCGCCGAGACCGACGAGCCGCAGCCGGCCGACTCCGCGAACTGAGCCCCGACCCCCTATGATCTCCTTCCTCCGCCGCCACCAGAAGAGCATCTTCTACGCCGTGCTGGCCGTCTTCCTTTCGGGCATCTTCGTGGGCCTGGGCGGCTACTGGTTCACCAGCCGCGACATGGACGGGGTGGTCGCCCGCATCGGCGAGAACAAGATCACCAGCGCCCGCTTCTCGGCTCGCGTCAATCAGTTCGCCGACGTGCTGCGCGAGCGCGGCACCGACCTCGACGACGCCAAGCTCGCCCAGCTGCGCCGCGAGATCGTCAACGACATGGTCGTCGAGGAGATCCTCGCCGACCAAGCCGCGCTGCTCGGTCTCGTCGTGACCGACGAGGAGCTGGCGCGCGACATCCAGGCGACGCCGCTGTTCCACCGGGGCGGCCGCTTCGACCAGGACGCTTACTTCCGCCAGGTCCGCGCGGTCTTCCGCGAGTCGCCCCAGGAGTACGAGATCCACCGCCGCCGCTCCATCTCCGCCGCGCGCATGAAGCAGCTCGTCTTCCGCATGGCGAAGGTCTCCCCGCAAGAGGCGAAGGAAGCCTACGCGGCCGAGAAGAAGGGCGTCATGAAGGACTTCGAGAAGGACAAGACCGCCTTCACCGGCCGCCTGCAGCAGCAGCGCGCGCTCGAGCTCATCAACCACTGGCTGCGCCAGGTCGGCTCCGGACTCGATTCCCAGATCTTCCTGGACCGGGTCAACGGGGCTTGATCGCGCCGCTCCACCGAGGCATCATCCCCGTGAACTCCATCCTGGTCGTCGGCTCCGTCGCGCTCGATTCCGTGAAGACCACCGAAGGGTCCTGCACCGAGGCGCTCGGCGGCTCGGCCGTCTACTTCTCCCTGGCCGCCGCTTTGTTCGGGAAGGTCTCCCTCGTGGGCGTCGCGGGCAGCGACTTCCCGGGCGAGCACGTCGACATGCTCAAGAAGCGGGGCGTCGACCTCTCGGGCTTGGAGACCGCCAAGGGCGATACCTTCCGCTGGGAGGGCCGGTACGGCAAGGACGCCTCCGTCGCAGAGACCTTGGCCACCAAGCTCAACGTCTTCAAGGACTTCAAGCCCAAGCTCGACGAGGCCCATCGCAAGGCGCCGTTCCTCTTCCTGGGCAACATCGACCCCGAGCTCCAGCTCGAGGTCCTCGGCCAGATGCGCGGGGCCAAGCTCGTCGCCTGCGACACGATGAACTTCTGGATCGGCTCCAAGCCCCAGACCGTCAAGAAGCTCCTCGGCAAGGTCGACATGTTCTTCTGCAACGACGCCGAGGCCATGTCGCTCACCGGCGCCCCCAACCCCCTGCAGGCCGCCGAGGCCATCGCGGCCTGGGGCCCCAAGGTCGTCGTCGTCAAGAAGGGCGAGCACGGCTCCATCATGAAGGTCGGCACCCACTTCTACATCTTCCCGGCCTACCCGCTCGCCCGCATCAAGGACCCGACGGGCGCGGGCGACTCCTTCGCCGGCGGCTTCCTGGGCTCCCTGGCCTCCTGCGGCGGCCGCTGGGACGACCTCGGCAACCTCAAGCGCGCGATGCTCTACGGCACGGTGATGGCGTCCTTCAACGTCGAGGACTTCTCCACCCGCCGCATCGAGCGGCTGAGGCGCGAGGAGCTCGACGAGCGCTTCTCCGACCTGGTGGAGCGCCTGCACGTGCCCAAGTCGGCCCTCAAGCCC
>CAZTZW010000443.1:0-2764 GCA_964618085.1 uncultured Elusimicrobia bacterium | reverse complement strand
GCCGAGCGCGCCAAGGCGCTGGAGGCCCTCGGCGAGAAGGCCGCCGCGGTGCTCGAGAGCTACAAGCGCGCCGCCGAGCTGCGGCCCCAGGACTACTCCGACGACTACCAGGCGGCGATGGCGCGCTACTCCAAGGACGAGCTGGCGCCGGCCGGCGACGTCGCGCCGCCCGCCTGGCTCGACCGCGGCATCCTCGGCGCGGCGGCCTTCCTCGCGGCGCTCGTCGGCGTCGTGGGCTGGCTGCTCCTGCGCAAATCGCGGGCGCCGTCCTCCCAGGTGCGCGAGAGCCGCCGCCTCGACTCGCAGTACGACCTCGGCGAGGTCATCGGCGAGGGCGGCATGGGCGCGGTCTATAAAGGATACGACCGCACGCTCAAGCGTGCGGTCGCCGTCAAACGCCTGCGCTCGGAGCTGCAGAACAACCCGCGCGAGCGCGAACGCTTCTTGAAGGAAGCCGAGATGGTGGCGTCGCTGCATCATCCGCACATCGTCGACATCTACACCATCATCCAGGACGGAGACCAGACCTATCTCGTGTTCGAGTACGTCCAGGGTAAGACCGTGCACGACCTGCTCAACGAGGCGCCGGGCCGACGCCTGACGCCGCCGCGCGCGCTCGAGCTGCTCAAGCAGACCTGCGCGGCCGTCGACCACGCGCACGGCCGCCACGTCATCCACCGCGACCTCAAGCCCTCCAACGTGATGATCGCCGACGGCGGCTGGGTGAAGGTCATGGACTTCGGCATCGCCCGCCAGGTCAAGGACTCGCTGCTCGTCACCACCAACACCATCGTGGGGACGCCGACCTACATGGCGCCCGAGCAGGCCATGGGCCAGGTGGTGAAGGAATCCGACGTCTTCGCCTTGGGCTGCACCCTCTACGAGATGCTGACCGGCGCGGTGCCCTACCGGGGCGCCGGCGAGCTCCAGGACAAGCTCGACGCCCGCTTCGTGGCGCCTTCCGTCCTGGTCCCGGGCCTGGGCACGGGGCTCGACGCGGTCGTCCGCAAGGCCTTGGACCCCCGTCCCGAGAAGCGCTACGGCTCGGCCGCCGCTTTCTACAAGGCCGCCGAAGCGGCCCTGGACGGCAAGGCCACCCCGGTCGGCTGACGTCGCGGCCGTATCGGTAAAAACCCGGTAAAAGAGGCCCTTTCCCTTGACAGATTCGGAGGGGGGGGCCTATACTTCGAAGCGAGGCACTATGAGCATCACTTTGGCTCCCATGAATTCCCGGGTCTCCGTGCGTCCCAGCGACGACCCTTATAAGAAGTACTGGTGGCTCATCCTGGCCGCTTTCGGCGTCACGGGCGCGTGGCTGTCGCTGCCGATGATGGAAGGCTCGGTCGGGTCGACCCGCATCGATACCAGCGCCTCCGCTTCGGGCATGCCGTCCGGCGAGGCCAGCCTCGACGGTTCCAGCAACCCCAACGGCGCGCCCGGCTCCACCTTGGACCTCGCGATGGACATCGCGGCCCGGCCCAAGAAGGGCGACGGCTCCATGACCTCCTCGCTCTATCAGGCGCCCGACGAGCCCGCGCTCCCGCCGGAGACGACCTCGGTCGGCGCGGCCGCCGTCGGCGGCACCTTGGCCGACGCGCTGACCAAGGCGGCCAGCGCCGATCCCACCGGCTGGGGCGGGCAGAAGGCCCAGAAGGGCTTCACGCAGCCCAAGCTCGCCGGCGCGTCAGCCACCGGCCTGGGCAGCGGCGGCGGCGGCTCCGCCGCGAGCTTCAGCGCGGGCAACGTCTCGGGCGCGTTCGGCGCCCAGAACTCCCAGGTCGGCTTTTCGGGCACCACGGGCCTGCGCGGCAGCGTCTCGGACCTCCCCGCCCCCAAGAACGCGAAGGGCGCGCTGACCAACGCGGCGAGCGCCTCGGTCAAAGCCGCCAACAGCCGGAGCGGGGACACCGCGGTGAGCGGGCTCTCCAAGGTCTTCGACGGGCGTTCCGAGCGCGGCGGCAGCGGCATCGGCGGCGACGGCGGCGAGGCCATCGGCGCGGGCGGCATCTACGGCAGCCTCGACGCCTCCCCCGACAACCTCAAGATGAACGACCCCAACCTCGACAAGCGCGAGTTCAAGGCGCCGCCGGCCAAGGTCGCCAACAACCAGGACAACCGCAGCGCGGAGCTGCGTCAGCAGATCGCCATGATGGTCGTCACCACCGTCGTCGCCGGCATGCTTCCAGGAGCGGCCGGCGCCGCCATATCGGCCATGGGGCCGATGATCCTGCAGATGAGCAGCAGCCAGAACCAGCGAGCCCGGGAGCAGAAATGAGGACCCCGATTTGAAGGAGGCGTTATGAGCCAGATGCCCGAGATCAAACCCAGCGTCAATCAGGCGAAGGAGCGAGACGAGAAGAAGGGAGGCCTGCTCGGCCTGCTCTCGCGCCTCAGCGGCGGCGGGTCCGGCGGCGGAGCCATGGGCGGCATCGGCGGCGCGGGCGGAGCGGCCGGCGGCGGCCTGGGCGGTCTGGCGGCCGGCGGCGGCATCCTCGCCACCAAGGCCGGCCTCATCGGCCTGATCCTGGCGGGCACCACGGTCGCGGGCGGCATCGGCATGGTCGGCTGGACCGCCTTCGGTCCCGGCCAGAACGGCAGCGCGTCCAACCCCGCCCTCCAACTCTTCGCCAGCAAGCCCAAGGAGTCGGCCAACGCCTTCGGCGTGGCGCCCGTCGCCAAGGACGGCGCTTCCTCCTCGCTCAACTATCTCGCGCAGGCCAACGCGCCCATCCAAGCAAACGCGGGCAACGCGGCCGACTGCGGC
>CAZTZW010000442.1:0-2765 GCA_964618085.1 uncultured Elusimicrobia bacterium | reverse complement strand
CGTCTGGGACGACTTTATCGAATACGCCGCCGGGGAGTCAAACCTTGACCCGAGGACGGGGGAAACCGCTACAATGGACACGTCGCGGGCGTAGTTCAATGGTAGAACGGTAGCTTCCCAAGCTTCAAACGGGGGTTCGATTCCCCTCGCCCGCTCACTCTTTCTCCTGCTAGAGTAAGCGTTATCCCGCAATCTCAGCTTTGTCGCTAGTTGTCGATTTTTGCCGGTTTTTGGCAAAAACTCGACACAAAACTTGACAACGTGTGGGACGACAGCCGCGCCTTCTTAAAATCGTCTTCGACGAGGCGCGCCGTAGGCCAAAGGGCTCGGGAAGCGCGACTGAGCGCGAGCGAGCTGCAACTCACACTGAGCGACGAACCTTTCGAGGCCTTTCACCGTGTCTTCGAAAGTGGCGGCCTTCTCCGGCATCTCTCCCCGATGGATTCCAAGGAATTCAGGGCGTGAGAAGCATGCGATATACGTTGGCTTGTCAGGACCCTTGCTGAACAGCCACCACAGGTTCGACTGCCCGCCGAAATCGATGAATACGTGGGACGCGCAGCCGGACCATTCTCGAAGCAGCGCGCAGCGTTCCGGGAGAACTCTCCGGATAGTCGCATTCTGCACGATCGGCGTCCCGGCATTCCATGCATCGCGAAATTGGTCCGCGTCCTTTTTGCGCCGCAATCCATTTACAACCCAAATCAGCCTTCCGTAGAACGAATCGCGGGAGCACCGTTCTTCGGGACTAATGCGCGAGTGCTGGAATTCGATGACCCATCCGCGATCGGTTTTTACGTCGGCGATGTGCTTCTCGCCTGTTTCAGAATGCTGGATGATCTCCTGCCATTCTTTCGGGAATCGTCCCTTCCAATCCCGATGCCACTCGGTCTCGCTTTCCCACCAAGGATCGCAAGAGCGGCTTCCCTGGTGTGCCCAATGCCACATTCGAATGTCGCCGCATCTGGCGATCATCGGGTGGCCATAGATAGGGCATGTTCCAGAGAGGCCGGGCGTAGCTTCATGCCGGCTGCCATCGATCATTGCGAATTTCATAAATGCACCGAGCGCCTGACGCGCCCCTTCTTGGCCGTCTGGATGAGGTCCTTCGGCAACGCGAGGCTCACACCGGGGCCGTGCCCAGCGAGTCTCGGAGCTGCAGGGCGACAACGTCTCCTTTGGCGACCAGCGCGGTGAGGATCGCCGTGAACGCCTGCATCGCCTGCGCGTCGGCGCGGATCGCGGCCGAGTGCGAGTGCCACGCGAAGTCGAGGAACGACGCCATCTCCTGGACGAGTTCGCGCTCGTTCCAGTAACCGGCTCCCGCCGCGTCGATGCCCTCCCGCAGCCAGACGAGGCCTTCGGGAAGGACCTCCGTCGCTCCCGCCCGCCGGAGGAAATAGAGGAAGGAGCGCGCCGAGCTCCCGCTCCTCAAGTGCGCTTGCGCCCACGTCCGCCAACGCGGCTTCATTTCGACGGCAAGAGCTCGGCGCTCGGCACTCCAGAAGGAGCCCGAGAGACCGCTCAGGCCCAGAAGATGCAGCCAGTTCTCCTCGATGTAATGCCTGGAGAACCGGTCGGCCCTCCGCCACAGCGGGGAGTTGTCGGCGTAGTCGAGCATCGCTTGCCAGCGCCGGAAGAACACGGAGTCCTTCGAGTCGAATCGCTTGCCGGCCATGAACCAGCCGCGAAGAAAATCGTCGATCCACATGTGGCCGGGCGAGCCCAGGTCCAGGATCGGTCGCCAGAACTCCTCGGGGCGCTCGTCGTCACGCATTTCGAGCGCGATCTCGGCGATGCGCCCGAAAAGCCAGTTCTCCCACTCGTACGGATGCCCGTCGATCTCCAGCTCGGAGGGGGGGCCGAACTTGTCCAGGACGACCTGCAGCGCGTTGCGCCAGACCGCGGCCCACTGGGCACGCTCCGTTTCGCTGGCGGCCTCCGACAAGCCGGGCCACACCTGAAGCACGGCGTACAGGACGTAGGTCTCGAACCCGGACGGCCCGAGAGAGCGCAAGCGGTCGGTCCTCGCCGCGGGCCGCAGCGTCCGAGGCGCCGCGATGTCCCTCCAGGACGGGATGTGCGCTGGAATCTCGCTGCGCGCGAACGATTCGACCAGCGCGCGCTGGCGCCGATTGAGATCTTCGAGGTTTCCACGGCTCGTGCGCCCCTGGTTGTCATGCCAGGCCGCGATTTCCGCGGCCCACCTGAGCGCGAGATGCAGCAGGGAAGAGAACTCGCCGCCCAAAGCTGCGCGCTGGGCGACGGCCGAGTGGAACAAGTAGGAAAGGACCTCGTGGTTCGGCCCGGTCGCGAGGAGGGCGGCGCACGTCCGCCACTCGGGAGAGGCCGGGGTTTCCGCCCAAAGCACCGCCACGGCCTGGGCGCCGAAACGATTCCAGCCCCAGTCCATCCTGCTGACTGGGTTGTCGTACCGCTCTGCGGGAGGATTGCGGACGAGCTCCGAGACGCGGCGGGCGCACCAAGCCTTCCGTTCCGGGTGGGAGTCGAGCCAGTCCTTGTGGCGGCAGAGGAGAACGGCGATTCCGCCGCAGATGCCGTTTTCCCGCCGGATAGGGTCTGAGTCGGCGGGCAACTCCTCCATGCCGTGGATCTCCTGCACGACGCCCCAGAACTCCTCGAGCTGCGCGGGCTGGAGCGCCGCCTCGCCGTTCAGGATCTGCCGACAGTTCATGGGGAACGTGGTCAGCAGCTGGCTCTTCCGCAGCTGAACGGCGTGCGGGGCGTTGCGCTCCGCCAACTCC
>CAZTZW010000441.1:0-2777 GCA_964618085.1 uncultured Elusimicrobia bacterium | reverse complement strand
CCCTCGCCGACCGCCTCTACGAGCTGGCGCGCAAGCGCGAGGCCGCCGTGCGCGCCGCCGCCGCCCTCTCCGAGTCCGGGCTGGCCGACGAGGGCGCCGCCCTGTCCGCCATCAAGGCGGTCACGGAGAAGGAAGCGTCCCAGCGCGGCGCGGCCGTCGCCATGCCCGCCTGCGCGGCGGCGCCCGCGGGCCTGGAAGAATCGCTGCGCCGCTCGGCCGCCCTCTTGGCCGAAGCCGCCCGCCTCGAGCGCGCTTTCCGCGTCTCGCGCTCGCGCGGAGGAGAGAAAGATGCGGACTAGACTGCTCGCCGCCTGCCTGCTCCTCGCCGCTCCCGCGTCGGCCGCCGATTGGCTCGTCGAGTCCGAGCGCGCCGCCCGCGCCGCGAACATCCCGGCGGAGCCCGTCGGCGAGAAGCTCAAGGGCGACTACCAGCCCTTCACCGCGGCCTCGCGCCTGTTCTCCGCCGACATCCCCACGGAAGGCTGGTGGCCCGTCGAGGAGGAAGGCCCCGACGGCAGCGCCTTCTACCTCCTCGGGCCCGATTCTCCGACCGGCGCCTTCCGCTCCGTGCTCTCCGTGCGCGCCTACGACCGCGACGGCTCCCAGTACGTCGACGCCAAGACGCACTCCGACCTCCTGCGCAAGGGCGACGACGCCGTCTCGCGCACCGCCACCCCGGTCCGCCCCCAGCGCGTGGGCAACGGCATCCTCGCGCGGACCTTCGAGGTGGTGGAGACCCGCCGACTCCCCTCGGAGCAGGCCCCCTCCTTCCCCGAGGAGCTGCACCACTACGTCGCCATCCTGCCCAACGGCGACGGCTACTACGTCCTGCGCCTCATCTCCGCGCGCAGCGACTATCTCGAGCACCGCGACATGTTCGTGCGCTTCATGAAGACCTTCCGCCTTCTGGGCGCGCGGTGACCGCGGACCTGCTCGCGGGCTTCGTCGCGCTCCAGCACGCGGCCTTCCTCGTCCTCGAGATGTTCCTCTGGGAGAAGCCCCTCGGCCTGCGCGTCTTCGGACAGACGCCGCAGGCGGCCAAGCAGTCGGCCGCGCTCGCCATGAACCAAGGGCTCTACAACGGCTTCCTGTCGGCGGGCCTGGTCTGGGGGCTCGTCGCGGAGCCGGCGCTGGGCGAGCCCGTCCTCCGCTTCTTCCTCGTCTGCGTCGCGGTCGCGGGCGTCTTCGGCGCCGCCAGCCTGCGCAAGCCGCGCGTCTTCCTCATCCAGGGCCTGCCCGCCCTGCTCGCCCTCGCCCTCCGATAACGAAGTTAACAAAGGGGCCAGGCACCGAGTTAACTTTTCGAATTGTTAACTTGGTGCCTGGCCCCTTTGTTAAGTTATGGCGCGCGCGCCAGGATGGCGGCCCGCAGCTCCAGCATCACCTTCACGTAGTTCTCGCTGTGGTTGTAGGCGTAGATGGAGCGGCCGATGGGCGAGGCGGGGTCGAAGGTCGAGCCGGAATAGCCGTGGCGGGCGAGGTAGTTGGCGGCGCTGCCCAGCATGTCGGGCCACTCGTCCCAGCGGCGGCGGCCGTCGCCGTCGAAGTCCACGGCGTAGTGGACGAAGCTCGACGGCATGAACTGGGCGAGGCCGAAGGCCCCGGCGTAGGAGCCCTTGATGGAGTGCGGGTCGGCGCCCGCCTGCGTCGCGCACAGGCGCAGGATCTCGGCCAGCTCGCGCGCGGCCCAGTCGGAACGGCGCGGCACCTTCAGCGAGATGGTGTAGAGCGCCCCGAACACCGGGAAGCTCCCGGTGTTGCGGCCGTAGAAGGTCTCCACGCCCACGAGGGCGGCGAGGAGGTGCGCGTCCACGCCGTGGCGGGCCTGGACCGAGCCCAGCAGGGCGCGGTTGGCGTTGTAGAAGTCGACGCCCGCGTCGATGCGGGCCGGCGTCATGAAGATGGCGCGGTAGCGGTCGTAGGGCAGGCCCTCGGCGGGGACGGTCGAGCCGAAGCGCTCGGCCACGCCGGGCACCAAGGCGGCGCGCGGGTCGGCGAAGGCGGCGTCCACGTAGGCGTCGGAGACGCCCGAGCCGGCCAGCCGCTGCTTCACGTAGGCCTTGAGCTGGTCGTGGGTGCGCGCCTTGACCGGCGAAGAGACGGGAGAGGCCGAGATGACGGCCAGGAACTCGCCGCGCCCCTCGAGCAGGCCGTCGAGGAAGGGCGACGCGGGGAGCTCCGCCGCGGCGGACACGGCGAGCAGCAGGACGGAGAGCAGCGGAGCCATCTTCATGCCTACCTCCCGGACCGTCTCCGCCTTACGCGTCATCGCAGGCGCGCCGCCAGCCACGACGCGCACAGCTTGGTCAGCTTCTCGCGCTTCTCCAGGAAATCATGATGCGCGCCGCGCTCGAGCACGAGACGCAGAGGGCCGTTGGCGGCGGCCGCGAGGCGCTTCGACACCGCGCACGGCACCGTGTCGTCGGCCTCGCCGTGCACGAGCAGGGCCGGGCGCTTCAGGCGGGCGACGGCCTTCGCCGGGTCGAAGCGCGTCACGGCGGCCGCGAAGTCGCGCGTGAGCGCGGCCGGGGACACGGTGCGCAGCGGCCGCGACAAGCGGCGCATGAAATCGGGCGTGCGGGGGCCGACCATCTCCGGGCCGCCCACGGGCGCGACGGCGACGACGGCCTTCAGCGACGGGTCGGACGCGGCCAGGTTGAGCGCGGCCCAGCCGCCCATGCTGAAGCCGTACACCGCGACGCGGCGCGGGTCCACGAAGGGCAGGCGGCGCGTCGCCGCCAGCGCGGCGCGCGCCTGCGCGGGCAAGGTCGTGAAGC
>CAZTZW010000440.1:0-2778 GCA_964618085.1 uncultured Elusimicrobia bacterium | reverse complement strand
CCATCGGCCTGACCTTCGCCTCGGCGCTGCGCGCCTTCCTGCGCCAGGACCCGGACGTCATCCTGGTCGGCGAGATCCGCGACCAGGAGACGGCGCAGACCTGCCTGCGCGCCGCGCTCACGGGCCACCTCGTCATCTCGACCCTCCACACCAACGACGCGCTCTCCTGCGTCGTGCGCCTCATCGACATGGGCATCGAGCCGTTCATGCTCGCCAACTCGCTCCATCTGGCCGCGGCCCAGCGCCTCGTACGCCTGCTCTGCGTGCACTGCAAGAAGCCGACCAAGCCGCCGCAGGAACTCGTCGACCAGGTCGTCCGGGAGGCCCTGCTCGACAACCCGCCCGACCCCGCCACCCTCCAGTTCTTCGAGCCGCGCGGCTGCGACAAGTGCGCCCGCACCGGCTACTCGGGCCGTAAGGCCATCTACGAGGTCTACAAGCTCAACGGCGCGATGCGCGAGATCATCTACCGCTATGGTGGAGATATCGGCCGGCTGAAGAAGGCGGCCGAGGAGGCCGGGATGTGGACCATGCGCGCCTCGGGCTTCCGCAAGGCCCTCGCGGGGCTGACCACGATCGAAGAGGTGATGTCGGTGACGACGGCGGATTGACAGCCCCCTAGCCCCCTGTTACACTGGGAGCGAAACCATGGCACGCTATTCCTATACGGTCCAAGACGCGAAGGGGGAGACCTCCAGCGGCGCTCTCGAGGCGGGCGACGAGAACGAGGCGATCTCGGCCCTGCAGGCCAAGGGCTACTTCATCCTCTCCATCTCGGCCGACAAGGCCGGAGGGGGAGGGGGCGCCAAGGCCGCCACGGGCGGCGGCAGCGTCAGCCTGCGCGACCTGGTGTTCTTCGCCGAGCAGCTCTCGACCTTGCTCAACGGCGGCGTCCCTCTCGTGCGCGCCCTCTCCTTGCTGGGCGAGAACTCCAGCTCCAAGAACCTCCAGTACGCCCTCGGCCAGGTGACCAAGGACGTGGCCAGCGGCACGGCGCTCTATAAGGCGCTCGAGAAGCACCCCAAGGTCTTCGACACCCTCTGGGTCTCCCTCGTACAGGCCGGCGAGATGGGCGGCCAGCTGCCCAAGGTCCTCAAGCAGATCGGCGCCTACGCGTCCTCGCAGGCCGAGATCCAGGGCAAGATCATCACCGCCATGGCCTATCCCGGCGTGCTGATGACCATCTCGATGGGCGTGCTCATCTTCTTCATCGTCAAGATCGTGCCCGTCTTCGCCGAGATCTTCGCCAGCTTCCAGGTGAAGCTGCCGCCGCTGACGGCGCTCATCATCATGATCTCCAACGTCCTGGTCCACCACCTGGCGGCGTTGATCATGACCTTGGTGGCCGTCTGGTTCGTCTGGAACGCCTACACGTCCACGGAGGCGGGTCAGGAGACCAAGTGGCGGATGCTCTTCGCCGTCCCGCTGTTCGGCGACTTCCTGCGCAACATGATGATCGAGCGCATGCTCACCACGCTCTCGACCCTCATCGAGTCGGGCGTCTCCATCCTCAACGCCATCTCCGTGCTCGAGGGGGTGTTCGCCAAGAACATCATCTTCCGGCGCCTGCTCGCCCAGGTCAAGAACGACGTGGCGAGCGGCAAGTCCATCTCGCAGGCGTTCAAGAAGACCGGGGCCCTGCCCAACCTCGTCACCGAGATGATGTTCATGGGCGAGGAATCGGGCAAGCTCCCGGACATGCTCGTGACCCTGTCCTCGTTCTACAAAGAGCAGATCGAGCAGTTCACCCGCCGCTTCAACGCCATCATCGAGCCCATCATGGTCGTCGGCATCGGCGTGCTCGTCGGCGTCATCGTGCTCGCCGTCTTCATGCCCGTCTTCAAGCTGTCGAACCTCGGAGGAAAGTGATGAGACTCAACCGACGGGGCTACACCCTCATCGAGCTCGTGGTCGTGGTGCTCATCATCGGCATCCTGGCCTCCTTCGGCATCCCCCAGTACCTTCGCACGGTGGAGACCAGCAAGGCCGACGACGCCGTCTCCACCATCAACATGATCGGCACGACCAACAAGATGTTCGCCCTCGACCACGGCGGTTACTACGCCTACGGCCAGTTCACCAGCGCGTGCACCGGCGGCGGCAGCTGTCCGACGACTTCCCTGAGCTCCTATCCCAACCCCTGCTACCTGGTCTGGTGCAAGTACCTCGGCGACCAGGACTGGGCCACCCGTCCCTACGACTACTGGGCGTGCAACGGCGAGACCGGCGGCGCCTGCGGCGGCATGGGCTCGGGCAACCTGGTCTCGGCGGCCAACCGCAAGGACACGGCCTCGACGCCCTACAGCACCTGGGGCTACACGATGAACACAGCGGGAGTGATCACACTGCAGAATGGCGCGCCGGCGCCGACCTACTAGCGGACGAGCGGGGTACACGCTCGTCGAAGTCGTGGTCGCGGTCCTGTTGACCTCGATCATGGTGACCTCCGTGTTCAGCGTGGCGCTGACGTCCAAGCAGGGCGGCGGCAAGTCGGACCGGAAGCTCCTCGCGTCCCAGGCGGCCAAGCGCGTCACCTCGCTGCTGCGCAACTTCGTCACCGGCTGCGACTGCGACGCGACGACGGGCGCCTGCAGCTCGGCCAGCTGCACCGTCCAAGGTCCGACCAACCGTTCGGGCGTGGCGAGCTGGTATCTCAACGACCCGGCGAACGACGTGATCGACTCGCGCGGGGACGTGTGGGCCCTGGCCGCGGGCGTGCACACCGTCACGGGGACGGGCGTGCTCCCGCAATGGTTCCTCGACCCGCCCTACAACGGG
>CAZTZW010000439.1:0-2785 GCA_964618085.1 uncultured Elusimicrobia bacterium | reverse complement strand
TCGGGCGCGCGCGCGGGCTGGCTGCGGCGCTCGGGGTTGTGCGGGCGGCCGGAGCGGGACGGGTCGCGGCGCTCGGGGCGCGGCGCGGGGACGGGCTTGACCGGGAGAGGCGGGGCCGAGCCGGGCCCCCAGCGCTTCTCGGTGATGCGCACGCGCGCGGGCTTGGCGCCGAAGCCGAGCACGCCGGCCGCGCCTTCCTGCAGGACGTCCACTTCGACCTGGTCGCGGCGCAGGCCGCTCTGCTTCAAGGCGGCGTCGACGGCTTCGGCGACGGTCTTTCCTTCGGTTTCGATGGGGTTCATGAGGGAGGTTCTCCTGTGTAGTAGGGTCAGGCCTCGAGGCGGTCCTTGAGTCCGACCTGCAGGACCGTGCTGACGAGGGAGTTCGTCAGCCAGTAGAGCACGAGGCCCGACGGGAAGTTGAGGAACATGAAGGTGAAGATGACCGGCATGAACATCATGACCTGCTGCTGCGTCGGGTCGGCGGACGGCGGGTTGAGCTTGCTCTGCAGCCACATCAGGCCGCCCATGACGAGGGGCAGCACGTAATAGGGGTCCTTCGCCGAGAGGTCCCGTATCCAGAAGATCCACGTCGCGCCGTGGAGCTCCCAGGAGTTGCGCAGGACGTTGAAGAGCGCGATGAAGATGGGCATCTGCAGGAGCATGGGCAGACAGCCGCCCAGCGGGTTGGCGCCGGACTTCTTGTACAGCGCCATCGTCTCCTGGTTGAGGCGCTGCGGGTCCTCCTTGTAGCGCGCCTGGAGCTTGGCCATCTCGGGCTGGAGCTTCTTCATGGCGGCTCCGGCCTTGAGGCTCTTCCAGGTCAGCGGGAACAGCACGACCTGGAGCGCCAAGGTCAGCACGACGATGGCCCAGCCCCAGTTGCCCAGGCGCGACTCGAGCCACCACAGCGCGTTGAGCATGGGCCGGCCGATCTGCCAGAAATAGCCGAAGTCCACGGCGCGCTCCAGGCCGACGCCGTAGGACGAGAGGCTCGTCTGGCCCTTCGGGCCGAGGTAGAAGGGCAGCTCCCAGGTGAAGGACTCGTTGGGCTTGAGGGTCACGGGCTTGGCCGTCAGCGTCACCTTCGAGTGGCCGGAGGCCGCGACGGGCTCGAAGTGCTCCCAGGAGGGCACGACCGCGGCGAGGAAGTAGCGGTTGTCCACGGCGACCCAGCGATAGGGCGTCGGGTGCGTCCCGTCCTTGAGCTTCTCGACGCTGCCGCGCAGACCCTCGGCGCCGGGCTTCAGGCCGATGGCGCGCAGGACGTCCTTGTTCTCCTTCATCTCGGTCGCGATGGTGCCCAGTCCGGGCCCGACGACGAGGGACCAGGCGCCGACGGCGAGAGGCTGGCGCGTGGGGTTGGCGACGGTCAGGCGCAGGCGCGAGAGCACCTGTCCCTGGCCGGGGATGAACTGCTTGACGGCCTTCATCCCGTCGGCGCGCGTCGCGGCGAAGGCGGTGCCGCTCTTGTCCTTGGGGTCCGGCGCGAACTCCAGTTCCGGCATCGTGGCGAACAGTCCTTCCTCGGGGTGCGCCACCAGCTCGACGACGCCGAGGGGCTCGGGGTGTCGGACCGAGACCAAGGTCGCGCCGCGGGGATGCACCTGCGCGGCGGCCTCGCCGAGCGCGAGCGGCATGGTCTCGGCGGGGACGTCGGTCAGGGAGGCGGCCTTGGCGGCGGCCGGCGCCGCGGCGGGCGCGGCGCCCTTCGCGGGAGCCGGATCGACGTTCCCGGCGGTAGAAGTCACGGCAGGCTTCGGGCGAGGAGGGTTCACTTTCTTATCGACGAATCCGAACCATCCCGCGTACACGGCGATGGAGAGGCCGACGGCGAGCCAGAGGTTTTTATCCATGATGGGGGACGGGGTCATAGCCGCCGTCGTTGAAGGGATGGCAGCGGGAGAGGCGCCGCAGCGTGAGACCCAGGCCGGTCAGCAGCCCGCGAGAGGCGACGGCATCGCGCGCGTAGTCCCCGCAGCTCGGGTGGAAGCGGCAGGAGGGCGGCAGGAAAGGCCGCGCGACGGCGCGGTACAAGTCCAAGAGGGCGAGGACGAGACGGGTCATCATTTCAGGATTCCGGCCTTCCGGCACAGGTCGAGAAGGTCGCGCTCCGCGTCGGCGTAGCCCTTCCAGGCGCACCCCGGCCGCGGGTAAGCGACGAACTCGACGCCCGGCGCCAGCTCGGCGCGGTGGAGGCGGAAGGCCTCCCGCAGCAGCCGTTTGAGACGGCTGCGGCGCACCGCGTTCCCGGTCTTGGAGCTCACCGACAGGCCGAGGCGCGGTCCCGCCGCGGGGTCCCCCGCGCGATGCCAGAGGATGAGCGAGGTCCCGACGGTCTTACGTCCTTCTTCGTAGACGCGTCGGAACTCTCGCGGCACCTTCAGCCGCGCGTCGGGCCCGAAGCCGGGCACCGGTTTATCCCTTCTTGTTGATCAGCCGGTGCCGCCCTTTCTGGCGGCGCTTGGAGAGGACTTTGCGGCCTCCGGGCGTGGACATGCGGGCGCGGAAACCGACTTTTTTGGCGCGTCTGCGATTGCGAGGTCTATAAGTGGGGAGCATAGGAGGGCTGATTATAAGAAAAATGCTATGTTGAAATCCATGAATAACGCGCAAAAAGAGAAAGATATCGACGTCCTTCTTAAGGAAGACCGTCTATACCCCCCTCCCGCGGCGTTCGTCAAGACCGCGCGCGTCTCGGGCAAGGCCGCCCGTGAGAAGCTCGCTTCGGCCGCCCGCCGCAGCCCCGAGTCCTATTGGGCGGGCGTCGCCAAGGAGCTGCGCTG
>CAZTZW010000438.1:0-2786 GCA_964618085.1 uncultured Elusimicrobia bacterium | reverse complement strand
GCGCCGCCGCGCCCGAACGAGACGACGGGGAAGGGGGGCGGGCCGCGGAAGGCGGCGGCGCCGCGGGGCGCGGGACGGCCGCAGCGCAGGACGCGGTGGCCGCGTCGGGAGAGAGCGTCGCCCAACCCGCCCAGCACGGAGCGGTAGGTGGCGTCGGCGTGGGATCCGCCCGCGAGGAGCGCGATCTTCACGGAGCGCGAGGGGTCAGTACAGCGCGCTGAAGGCCGCGACGTCCGAGTCGAGCGGACCGTGCTTGATCAGGGACGGCTTGCGGTACTTGCGCGCGGGGCGGCCGGGGCCGGACCGCTTCGGTTTCTTGCCGGGCATCCCTTGGAGTGTAGCATTGGAATCCCTCCCGGGCAACCCCGTTCCGGCGCCGCTCAGGCGGACGCTTTCTCGTAGACGGCGACGGCCTCCGCGGCGGGACCGTCGAAGACGACGCGCCCCGCGTCGATGTAGACGGCGCGCGAGCAGAGGGACTTCGCCAGGTCCAGGTCGTGGGTGGCCACCACGATGGTCTTGCCCTCGCGGCGCAGGCGCTGGAACGTGTCGACGCAGCGGCGGCGGAACGCCTGGTCGCCCACCGCGATCATCTCGTCGGACAAGACCACGTCGAGTTCGCCGTGGACGGCGACGGCGAACGGAAGGCGGGCCGCCATGCCCGCCGACAGCTCTCCGTAGCGCGTCTGCAGGCGGTCGGCGAGGCCGGCGTAGGCCGCGATCTCGGGCAGGCGGCGGCGGAACTCCTCGCGCGGGAAGCCCAGCAGCGCGGAGCAGACCCAGAAGTTGTCGAGCACGCTCAGCCGCGGCTGGAGGCCCGAGGCCACCTGGAACAGCAGGCTCGTCGAGCCGTCGACCTCTACGCTCCCGGCGCTCGGGTCGACGATGCGGGCCAGCAGGAGGAGCAAGGTCGACTTGCCCGCTCCGTTGGGGCCGATGACCGCGACCGCCTCGCCGCGGCGCACCTCTAGGTCGACGTCGCGCAGCGCCCAGAACTCGCGCCGGACGGAGTCGCCCGAGAGCAGGCGCCGCAGGGCCTCCGGGACGGTTTCTCTCGCGCGGCCGATGGCCGCGTCGTAGCGCTTGCCCGCCGCGCGCGTCCGCAGCACGACCCGCTCGCGCGTCATGCCGCGATCACCTTATCGGAGACCCAACGCTCCCAGCGGCGGAAGGCGAGCAGAGCTCCCGCGACGAGCGCGGCGGCGACGGCCGCCACCGCGCCGACCAGGAGCCAGTCCGCGCGCGCGCCCGGCAGGAGGCAGGCCCGCCAGGCGTCGATGACGTGCAGCATGGGGTTGAGCGCCATCACGCCGTGGTACTCCTCGGAGATGAGGTGGAGGGGGTAGAAGACCGGCGTCAGGTAGAATCCCGCGGTGAGGAGCAGGGCCCAGATGCGCTCGAGGTCCTCGAATTCCGCGGACAGGAAGGAGAGCACGAGCGCCGCGCCGACGGCCACCGTCAGCGAGAGGAGCGCGAGCAAGGGGAGCGCCAGCCAGCCCGCCGACGGGCCCGTGCCCCAGTAGGCGAGGAAGGCGAGCATGACGCACAGCTCCAGGAGGTAGGAGAGGAACACGCTGCCCACGCTGGAGAGCACGACGATCTCCCGCGCGAAGTCGAAGTTCCGGATGAGCGCGGACTTGCGCCGCAGGCTGGTGAGCCCCGCCGTCGTGGCCTTCTCGAAGAACTGCCACTGAACGAGGCCCAGGAGCAGGTAGCTGGGGTAGTCGTCGATGTGTCGGCCCAGCCATTTGATGAAAAGGGCGTAGAGCACCAGGAACATCAACGCCGGGTGGAGCAAGGTCCAGCAAAAGCCCAACGCCGTGCCCTGGTCGCGGAGCTTGAACTCGGTGCGGGTCAGCTCCCACGCCAGCCACCAATAGGAGGGGGACCACGGGCGTTTGGCGCGTCGCGTCATCCGGCGGATTGTATCAAAGCGGCGCGCCACCTGGCGCCGCCCGCGGCGCGCTATCGAGTATAATAACGTCGGGTATCATATGAGGAATAAAGCTCGGACGATCCTGCTGGGAAGCCTCGCCGTCGTCGCCGCGCTCTGCGCCCTCGCGGAGCGCTCCGCCCGCCGGTTGCCGATGGACGCGCTCGTCTATCAGGACAGCGCCGACCCCCACCTCCGCTTCGAACTGCGCCCCGGCTCCTCGGGGCTCAAGGACGGAGCCCGCGTCGAGATCAACTCCGTCGGCCAGCGCGGACCCGAGCCGGCGCCGAAGGCGCCCGGTGCCGCGCGCGTGGCCTTCATCGGCGGCCACGAGACGTTCGGACTGGGGGTGGAACTCGCGGACCTCTACGTCGGCGTCGCCGCGGCCGGCGCGGCGAAGGACATCAAGGGGCCCGTCGAGACGGTCAACCTCTCCATGTACTCCTACACGCTGGGCCAGAAGGTCCGCCTCGCCTGCGCGCGACTCTCCGGCCTCCAGGCGGACGCGGCCGTGCTCCAGCTCAGCGACGACGATTTCCGCGAGCTGCCGCCTCCGGGCGTGAACGCGCCCGCTCTCAAGAACATGCTGAGAGGCAACAGCGCAGCCTTCCGTGCGGTCGCCGAGCGGCGCTACTGGCGGCGCGCGGCCGCCGCGCGCGAGGCGGCGGAGAATCCGAGGCCCGCTCCCGCCGCCGCGCCCTCGCCGGCCCCGGACGTCCCGGTCGGCCAGGCGCAGGCGCGTCTCGTCGAGGAGCAGCTCGCCGCGTTCAAGCGCTGCCTCGATGAGGCCGGCGCGAGGGGGGGCATCGTCCTCGTGCCGAACCTCTCTCTGCCGGTCGCCAAGCAGACCCCG
>CAZTZW010000437.1:0-2793 GCA_964618085.1 uncultured Elusimicrobia bacterium | reverse complement strand
CGTCGCGGGTCTTGCCCCTCTTCTTGAAAGTCACGATCTCGATCTCGCGGCGCTCCCAGTCAATCTGGCGCTGATGGAAGAGGAGTCCCTCCCCGATTCGCGCCCCGGTCAGGACCAGGAACTCGGCGAGGTCGCGGAACACCTGGGGCCCAGCGGCCGAGCCGGACGGGCCGAGCGGGACGGCGTCCAGGTAGATCGCGATCTCCGTCCTACGGAGCCAATACTGCTTGCGCGCCGAAGTCGGCATGCGGCGACAGTTCTGGACGTGGTTCTCCTTGATGAGCTTGAGGCTCAGGGCGTACTCGAGGACCTGGTTGAGGCCGGAGAGCTCGCGGTTGATGGTCGAGGCCGAGGCCTTCTGACCCGCCTCGAGGCGGCGGGCGCGCGGATCGAGGGGAAGCTCGGCGATGCGCTTGCAGCGTGCCGGCACGACGCCGGAAGACATGCGGAGCTTCTTGTAGTCCTCCCAGTCGGACGCGTGGATGCGGTGGATGGACACGTCGCCGAAGTGGCGCGCCAGCGACTTAATCGTCGTGCGGTCGGTCCGGTAGACGCCGGGCTTCTTCGTCGTCTGGGAATGGAGCGGCAGGTAGTAGTCGTAGACGAAGTCGTAGAAGGAGACCGGCTCCTTGCCGGTCCCCAGGTTCGCGTTGACCTCGGAGAAGTCCCCGCCCTCAAGGAAATGGACGAGCTCGGCGCTGTCGATCGTGCGCCGCACCCGCCTTCCCTCGAAGGTGAAGTCGAAGTCGAACTGCCCGTTGATTTTTCGGACCTGCATTGATTCCTCTTATAACCCTACGAATGAGAGGCCGGTTTTTCTCCCGCTATTTTTTCTCGCGCGTCGCGATCTTGCGAGGCCGGCCGCGCTCGTTGCGCTGTCGCTCCCGCAGCACGTCCTCGATCTCCTGCCTGTGGAAGCGGAGCTTGCGCTTCGAGGCGCGGCTCGGGACCAGCCCCAGGTGCTTGTAGACGTGATAGAAGCGGGACACGGAGTAGCCGAAGGTCTCCGCCGCCTCCTCCAGCGAGATCCACTGCGAAGGCTTTTGGCTCGGGACCGCGAAGCCGCTTTCCTGCAGGACGCGCGCGACCTCGAGCGCGATGGTGGCGGCGTCGGCGCCCGCCGGCGCGGCATGAGGCGTTTGAGCGTGAGCGGGGACAGCGTCGGGCATTATTGACCTCCGTTGATGGAATCTCAGTATTCAAGCCGCTGCGGGATGTAGACCCGCAGTCCAGTCTCCGCCTCGATCGTGATGCTCTGCGTGACCTCCTGGCGCTGCGTGTCGAGCTCCTTCACGGCCTCCTGCGTGATGCCCTGGGTCGCGGACGACGCGATGGGGCTGACGCCGCTCATGTCGAGCGCGGTCTGCGTGCCGCTGACGAACGAGCGGAGCACGGTGTTGGCGACCGCCGCGTCCTTGTGCGTCTCGACCTTCCCCTTGAGGCCCGCCGAGCCGTCGAGGGCCAGCGCCATGCCCGTGAACTTCACCTCGTCGCCGATCTCGAAGACGAGCGTATGGACGTTGACGAGCACCCGATCGTGGCTCTTGAGCACCGCGACCGTGCCGATGGCGCGCGTGCCTGCGGGGATCACGACGCGCCGCAGGTAGACGACGTCGCGCTCCACGACGGCGAGCGCGGGCGTCTCCACGTTGTAGGAGTAGACGGCGTTCTCCAGCCGCACCGGGAAAGTGAATCCGGTCGGCAGGAAGTAGTTGGCCTTGGTCGGCGTCTTCTGCGTGACGCCGATGAACTTGGCCGGAGGCCCCGTCTCCCCCTTCTTCTCGCGGAACGCCTTGGCGACGACTGTCTCCTGGGCCGAGACGGGCGCCGACGCGAGCAGGACCGCCGCCAGCAGCTTAGCGGAGCAGGTCATTGAAGGCGAAGTGGAAGTAGGCTTTGCGGTACACTTCGCGGGCCAGCGCGTCGCGGTACTCTTCGGGCTGCCCCAAGCGGGCCAGCGCGACCGGGTGCTCGAAGGCGAAGTCCAACGCCGCGTTGATGATGTCCGAGGCGCTCAGCGCGGGCATCATCCTCGGACGCTCGCGGTTATAGTCCTTCATGACGCGCTTGAGCTCGGACACATGCTCGTCGCGCAGGACGAAGCGGTCGTGCCGGTTGGTGAATATCCCCTCGTAGCGCCGCTTGAACTCGAAGCGGAACAGAGGGACGACGGCCGGCTTGGCCGGAGCGCTCGGCGGCGCGGGCCTGCTGAGCACAGGGATGGGCGGCAGCGACGGCAGCGAGGAGTACGGCGGCAGGGGCGTGTGGTGCATGTTCTAGAACGGATAGGGGACGGCCAGCTCGACGGCCCGTCCCTTCTCCTTATCCTCCTTGAGCGCGACATGGACGGCCGCCCCGTTTCGGGGCTTCTCGAAGACGACGAAACCTTCCCTCGTGCGGCCCGGCTCGACGAAGAGGCGGATCAGGGACTTGCAGCCGATGACGTCTTGCCCGTCGCGCAGGACGAACTCGCGCACGAAGAAATCGTCGCCGCCGCGGTTGGTCACGGCGACCTTGAGGACGTAGCGGCCGCCGGCGCGGCTCAAGCCGCGCAGCCGCAGGATGATCGTGCCCTGCGCGACGCTCGCGTCCAGCGAATACTTGGCGGGGTCGTTCTCGTAGGCCTCTCCGACCGACTCCGCCGTCTCGGGCGCGGGAGCCGCGGCGACGGGCTGGGTATGCGCCTCGAGCTTGACCGCGGCGGTGCTCGCCGCGACCGCCGTCGGAGTCGCCTCGCCCGCGTTCTTCCTGGCCTTCGTACGCGACGGCCGCTCGGCCGTCTTCCGCGCGGGC
>CAZTZW010000436.1:0-2796 GCA_964618085.1 uncultured Elusimicrobia bacterium | reverse complement strand
ACGTCCTGGTCTATCCGACGTCCGGCACCCCGCAGGACTCCTTGAGCATCTGCAAGAACTACTCCCATCTCGCGGGCGCCGCTCTCGGCCCCGGCTCCATCGAGAACGTGACCTATTGCTACGACAGCACGTCTCCCGGCTACCTTCGCCGCGCCTTCACCACGGGGTCCTGCCCCGCGCTGGGGACCGCGCCGGCGGCCTGCACCGCGGGCAACTACCCCGACGTCGTCGCCACGGGCGTCTATCGCGACGCGAGCTCGAACTCGGTCTTCCGCCGCGCCGACGAGGTGGGGGGCGTCCAGATACGCTACCGCATCGGCAACCCCACCCCCACGACGAACATGCCGATGCCGCAGACGATGGCGTTCGACATGAAGTTCGCGATGAACAAGCAGTACAATAACACCTCGGACTGATATGAGACTATCACGGAACGGCAGCGTGCTCGTACACGTGCTGATGACCGGCGTGCTGGTGGCCATCATCGCGGCGGGCCTCATGCGCATGACCATGCTCCGCTACATCGCCAGCGCCCGCGCCACCAGCGGCACCGCCGCGCGCCGCCAGGCCGACGCGACTCTTAATCGGGCGCTGACCTATTGGAACAGCGCGAACGTCGTCTGCTCCAACACCATCCCCGGCTATACCTGCTCGCCGGGCTACACCACGGTCCCGGGCAGCTGCTCCTGCACCTGCACCCCCAGCGACGTCACCCTGGCGACCATCCGCGTGACCGGCGGCGGCGCTCCTCCCTGCAACATCGACGTCGAGACGGCCGCGACGCCGTGACCCGGCGGCTGCTCGTCACCGCCGACGATTTCGGCGACACCCCCGGCGTCAACGAAGGCGTGCGCCGGGCCTACCGCGAGGGCGTGCTGCGCTTCGCCAGCTTGATGGTCCTGCGCCCGCACGCGGCGCAGGCGGCCGCCATCGCCCGCGAGAACCCCGGCCTGGGTGTCGGGCTCCATCTGGAGCTCTGCGCCGAGGCCCCGGAGAAGGCCGGCCTGCGCTACTTCTTCGACCCCCGCGCGCGCGCGGGCCTGGAGGGCGAGGTCCGGGCGCAGATCGAGGCGCTCCTGGCCTTGGGCGTGACGCCGACGCACGTGGACGGGCACATCAACGTGCATGTCCACCCGGTCATATTCCCCGTGCTCTGCCGCCTGGCCAAGGAGTACGGCATCTCCAGGGTGCGCCTGCCGAGCGGCGAGTGGGAGGCCTATCGCGCCTCGGGGACGGCGCCGGACGCGGGCACGGCGGTCATCGCCGCGACGGTCGCGGCGCTGACGGCGTGGGTCCGTCCCGCGGCCGAGGGCCTCACGGCCGCGCGCGCCTGGGGCCTGCTGCGTTCGGGGCTGATGAGCGAGGACTACGTCCTCGGACTGCTGTCGCGCCTGCCCGAGGGCGACACCGAGCTCTACTTCCATCCCACGACCGATCCCGCCCTGCGCGCGGCCGGGCGTCCGACGCCGAGCCACCAGAGCGTGACGGAACTGGAGACCTTGCTCAGCCCCCGGGTGCGCGGCGCCCTCGACGAGCACGGCATCGAGCTGGTCCATGCGCGCTGAGCTGCGCGCGCCGGCGGCGGCCGGAGCGCTGTGCCTGGGAGCGACGCTCCTGTACGCGGGGACCCTCGGCCATCCGCCCATCTGGGACGACCACACCTTCGTCTTCGGCCAGCCGTTCATGATGGAGTGCTCCAGCCTCCGCCGCGCGCTCGACCCGCGCATCTTCTCCGGGGTGCTGGGGGAGCGCAACTCGTCGCGTCCCGTCTGGCAGGCCTCCGTCCTGCTCGACACCTGCGCTGGCGGCGGCGAGGTCTCGACCTACCGGACGACGAGCATCCTGCTCCACGCGCTGTGCGCCCTGCTGCTCTTCGCGCTGGCGCTGTCGCTGACGGGGGCTCTGCCCGCCGCGGCGGCCGCGGGCGCGCTGTTCGCCGTCCACCCGGCCCACGCCGAGGTGGTCAACATCATCACCTTCCGCGCGGACCTGCTCTGCCTTCTCTTCATGCTGGCCTCGGTGCTGGCCTACCGCCACCGACGCCCGTGGACCGCCGTCGCCTGCGCGGTGCTGGCCCTGCTCTCCAAGGAGATGGCGGTGGTCCTGCCGCTGCTCCTGGCCCTCGGCGGCCTCTACGAGGCGCGGGGCGCCAGCGCCGCGCCGGCCGCCGCGCCCTGGCGCCGGGGAGCGGCGCTCCTGGCGGCCGGACTCCTGACGGCGGCCTACCTCGTCTTCCAGATACCGCGCTCCGGCTACGGGCTCAAAGGGAGCATGGACGTCCTGGCGGCGGCGAAGGCCTCCGAGATGCCTTTCTCGCAGCCCCTGCGCGAGCCCCGGCGCCCTATGTTCGGCCTGGAGACGCGCCGGGAGCCGCCGCCCTGGGACGGACTCTACACGCGCGGCGAGGAGTACGCCCGCATCATGACGGGCATCCTGGGATCCTACCTTCGGACGATCTTCTGGCCGGCGCGCCTGCAGGGCGACTACGCGCCCCTCCTGCCGCCGTCATGGGCCCACTCGATGGTGGCCGGGTCCATCGCCGCGTGGGGTCTCCTGCTGTTGGGGGCCTGGTTCGCGCGGAGCTCGGCGCCGCTCTTCTCTTTCGGGATGGCGTGGGCGGCGGTGGCCTTGCTGCCGGTGAGCGGGCTGACGCCCCTTTTGAACCTCCAGGCCGACCGCTACGTGTTCATCGCCTCGGCCGGCGGCTGCCGGGCCGCGGCGGCGCTGCTTCCCGCGGCTTGGGGGCGTGGGGGGGCGGGGCGCGCGGCGGCGGGCGTCCTCTTCGTCGCGCTCGCG
>CAZTZW010000435.1:0-2812 GCA_964618085.1 uncultured Elusimicrobia bacterium | reverse complement strand
CGGGGCAGCCCAACCCGCTCCCGCCCAACCCGTCGGCTCCGAACCCGCTGCCACCGAATCCCGCGCCCAACCCCAACCCGCCCCCTCCGGGCCTGCCTAACCCCGCGCGGCGGACCGTGCCGCTGAGCGACACGGAGCTGCGCACGAAGGTCCAGACGTCCATCATCCAGGCCCCGGTGGCGGCCAACGGCAAGGCCGCCGTCAACGCTCCGGGCATCGCCGTCAACGACTTCACCGTCACGACTAAGTCCGGGGTGGTGACCCTGCGCGGCGTGGTGCACAGCGAGAAGGAGAAGACCGACGCCGGCATCCGCGCGGCGGCCATCGCCGGTCCGGGCAAGGTGGTCAACGAGCTGACGGTCAAGTGAGCGCCATGCTGAGCGACCGGACCCTCCTCGTCCTCCTCCTCACCGCGGCCTGCGCCTACTCCATGGGGGTCGCGCTGGCGCAAGGACAGGGAGCGACGGTCGTCCAGTCGACCCCGACCACGCCGTCGCCCGCCCCGCCCGGCCTCAAAGCGGTTCCGGGCGAGCCGGCGCGGTCGACCACGACGACGCCGTCGCCCCGCCCGCCCCAGCCGGCGCCGGTCAATCCCCGCTAGGCGCGATTGACTCCGAGGAAGATGGTGTGCCGGTCCTCGCGGCCTGGGTCGCGCGCGTCGACGACGACTTCCTCGAAGTCGAAGCCGGCCTTGAGCATGCGCATCCCGAAGTTCCGGTCCGGCGTCGCCGACCACACCGCCAGGACGCCGCCCGGACGCAGGGCGGCGCAGGCGGCGGACAATCCTTCCTGGGAGTAGAGCCAGTCGTTGGACCGGCGCGTCAGGCCCTCGGGACCGTTGTCCGCGTCGAGGAGGATGCCGTCGAACTCCGCGGCCCCGGCCTGCAGGCTCAGCGCGACGTCCTGCACGCGCACGCTCACGCGCGGGTCCTCGAGCGGCCGGCCGGCCAGGTGCGCCAGCGGCCCGCGGTTCCATTCGACGACGATGGGCATCAGCTCCGCGACGACGACGCGCCCGCCCGGTCCGAGGCCCTTGAGCGCGGCCGCCAGGGTGTAGCCCATGCCCAGACCGCCGATGAGCAGTGAGGCCTCCGGGAGGTGCGTGAGGCGCGCGCAGACCAGCTCGGAGAGCGCGTCCTCCGAGTGATGCAGGTCGCTGCTCATCAGCTCGGCGTCCTTCACCCAGATGGTGTACGTGCCGGCCCGCCGCGTGAGCCGCATGGTCGCCCCCTCGCCGGGGATGCGCGCGACAGCGAGCTCGATGAGTTCGTCCATCGGCAGGGAGTGTAGTACACTCCGGAGCGATGCGGGTCCTCAGCACGGGCATCGTCCCCGGCGGCGACGTCGGCTTCCTTTTCCGGCCCATGCGCCGGCTCGAGCTCTTCGCCGCCTTGACCGACATCCAGCTCTACCAGGTCCTGTACCACACGAAGACCTTGGAGTTCGACGCCAAGGAGCACATCTTCCGCCAGGGCGACCCCGGCGACTCCTTCTACGTCGTGCAGAGCGGCCGCGTGGAGGCGCGCGTGCCCGGCTTCCTCGGGCTGAGCAAGGTCGTCGGACGCATGGGTCCCGGGGATTTCTTCGGCGAGCTCGCCCTGCTGCTCAAGCAGCCGCGCGCGGCGAGCGCGGTGTGCGTCGAGAAGACCGTGTGCTTCTCGCTTTCCCGCCCCGACCTCGAGCAGCTGATGCGCAAGGACCCCCACGTCGCCGCGGCCGTCAACGAAGCGGCGCGGAAGCGCCGCTGAACCGGCTCTTCGAAAGGGCTGACGGGCGAAATGCTATGATGACTCCGTCGCGCCCCCACCGAGCTTGAGCTTCTCCTCCTTCGGACTGCATTCCTACATCAACTCCGCCCTCGCGGCCGCGGGCTTCGTCGAGCCCACGCCCATCCAGGCCGGCGCCATCCCCGTCGTCATGCGGGGCCAGGACGTGCTCGGCCTGGCGCAGACCGGGACGGGCAAGACGGCCGCCTTCGCCCTGCCCATCCTCGACCGTCTGATGAAGGGTCCGCGGGGCCGCGTGCGCGCGCTCGTGCTCGCGCCGACCCGCGAGCTGGCCGAGCAGATCCGCGAGGACTTCGAGCGCCTCGGCCGCGGCACGGGCCTGCGGGCCGCCTCGGTGTACGGCGGCGCGGGCATGGACGCCCAGGCGAAGGCCCTGCGCGGCCGCGCCGAGATCATCGTGGCCTGTCCGGGCCGGCTCCTCGACCACATGGGCCGCGGCGCGAGCCTCGCTTCCGTGGAGATGCTGGTCTTAGACGAGGCCGACCGCATGTTCGACATGGGCTTCCTGCCCGACGTGCGCCGCATCCTCGCCAAGCTCCCGCACGGCCGGCAGACCATGCTGTTCTCCGCGACCATGCCCGACGACGTGCGCAAGCTCACCAAGGAGTGCCTGCGCGACGCCGCCACCATCTCGGTGAGCACCGGCACGGCCACCACCGTCTCGCACGCCCTCTATCCCGTGCCCGAGCACCTCAAGGCCCCGCTGCTCCTCGAGCTGCTCTACCGCCATCGCGACGACGGCTCCGTGCTCGTCTTCGTGCGCACCAAGCGCCGCGCCGAGAAGGTCGGCGACAAGCTCAAGGCCGCCGGGCACGCGACCGCCACCCTCCAGGGCAACCTCTCCCAGAGCCGCCGCAAGGCCGCCATCGACGGCTTCAAGTCCGGCTCGGTCCGCGTGCTGGTCGCCACGGACATCGCCGCGCGCGGCATCGACGTCTCCCAGATCACCCACGTCATCAACTACGACGTCCCCGACACCCCCGAGGCCTACACCCACCGCATCGGCCGCACCGGGCGCGCCGCGC
>CAZTZW010000434.1:0-2817 GCA_964618085.1 uncultured Elusimicrobia bacterium | reverse complement strand
TCAATCCGTTGACGACGGTGGCCTTGTTCAACTTCGACGGCTTCCTGCGGCAAGCCGAGAGCCGCCTGGGAGCGGCGCGCGACGCCGCCGGCGCCGCGCTCGCGGCGTTCCGGGCCTCGCCCGGGTTGAAGGTCTACCTCGGGTATCCCAGCGACTACGGCGGCTCGGCGGACCGGCGGCGCCCCGACGTGCGCACGGCGGCGGGGAATCTGGGGGATTTCCGCTCGCTCCAGATGAACGGACCCGGGCTCCAGGGCGCGATCGCGGACAGGGCCGTGCTCTTCGAGGAGGCCGGTTTCGCGTTCCACCTGGACGGCGACCCGGTGGTCTCCGTCGACGGCGCGCCGCTCGCGCCCCGGGCGGGCCGCCGGACCTTCCACAGCCTCACGGTCTCCGCCGACGGCTTCCGTCTGGACGCGCGCCGCGCGGGAGTCGTCGATTGGACGGAGGAGCGGCTGAGCGTGACGTGGGAACGCTAGAGCGCGGCGAGGCTACAGGCCGACGCTGAGAGGCCCGTTGGAGCCGGGCAGGTGCTCGTGGCCGTCGCGCGTCTCGGGATGGAGCAGCTTCTTCTCGGGCGGCGGGCCGCCCTTGCGCTCGTCCTTGCTGAACAGCAGCCAGGGGGCGGCCAGGCGCAGGAGGCCGAGGACGGTCGTCGCCACGGCGGCGATGAGCAGGCTGGTCGCCACCGGGATGTCCTTGAGGATGTAGCCGTACAGGAAGGTCGAGGCGATCGCCGCGATGATGCTGACGAAGGACGAGGCGGCCAGGATCTGCGTCATCTTCTTGGAGCCCTGCTCGCCCAGCTTCTTCTGGTAGAGGCCCGTCACGATGAGGCCGGCGAAGCCGGAGGCCAAGGTCTGCAGGCCGTAGAGGGAGAGCACGAGCCAGAAGGAGGGGAAGTAGATCATCGCCCAGAAGGCCACGACCTCGAGGAAGGCGATGGCGTAGAAGGGGATGGTGAGCTGCTCCTCGGTCTTGAAGCCGAGGCTGGTGAAGAGGCGGCGCAGGGGGTTGATGAACACCGAGACCAGGGCCGAGCCCAGGCTCGAGAAGGCCACGAGCAGGCCGAAGAAGCCCATCGGCGTGCTGACGAGCCCGTTGAGGAACCAGCCCAGCACCGGCACGCTGAGCAGGCCGTCGAGGGCGCCGCCCGAGCCCTTGAGCACGGTCTCCACGTACTCGGGCAGGACGTTGAAGGTGAGAGGGTCGGTGAACAGCGAGCCCACGAGGTTCATCGCCAGCAAGGTGCGCAGGAAGCGGTTGCCCCAGACGATCTTGAGGCCTTCCTTCATCGAGGTCCAGACGCTCTTGAGCGCGCCGCCGACGCCCTTGGGCGCCGCCGACGGCTCGCCGGCCAGCGCGGCCTCGTTCTTCTCCTGGGCGATGAGCTTGATGCCCGCGAAGATGAGGCCGGAGAGGCCGGTCATCAGCGCGTACACGCCGTAGATGACCGCCGAGCCCGTCCCGGCCTTGCCGAACCAGTCGGGCATGCTCGCGATCTTGCCGGCGATGGCCGGGGCGAAGATGGCGACGATGGCCGAGGCGAAGGAGCGGATGGAGTTGGCGCGGACGCGCTCCTCGGTCGTGACCGACTTGTCGCCGATGATGCGCGCGGCCGAGCCCGCCGAGGTCGTCGCGTGCAGGCCCTGGAAGAAGGACTGGAGGCCGATGAGGCCGAGGAGCACGGCCAAAGAGGGGCCGGCGCCGAGCAGACCCGTCGAGAAGAACAAGGTCGGGATGCCGAAGATGATGCCGGCGCGGATGTAGGAGCTGCGCACCAGCCACTTGCCGGGAGGCGCCTCGCCGCCGCGCGTGAACAACGGCGTGGCGATGTAGCTGAACGCCTGGGAGAACCAGTGCGCCAGACGCGAGTTGGAGCGGTTCTCGCGGATGAGCGCCGTGAGCTCGTCGGGGGAGAGCGCCGGGCGGCCGCTCTCGCGGATGGTGTTCTTCGTGAACGCCGACATCAGGTACGGCAGGGCCACGACGTACATCTGGATGCCGAGCATGTAGACCTGCTCGCCCATGAAGTAGCGCCAGAAGGAGCGGTTGCGCTCGGGGTCGTTGAACACCTTCCAGCGGTCGGCCAAGCCCTTGCGCGGGGGCTTGCCGACGGGAGGGATGGGGGCGTCCAGTCGCGGCGCCTCGCCGGCGGCCGTCAACGTCGCGTCGACCGCGTCGGCGGAGACGCGCGGGGCGGCCGCGTCGAACTTCAGGCGGCCGGCAGCGGCCTCGGTCTCGGCGGAAGGGCGGGCGTCGCCCGGGGCGGCGGGAGCGTCGGCGGCGGCGGTGAGCGCGCCGAGGACGGCCGCGGGAGCCGCGACGGCGGGCGCGGCCGCGAGGGGCGCCGCCAGCGGGGCGGCGACGGGAGCCAGCGCGGGCGCCGCGATCAGCGAGGGGGAGACGAGGAGCGACGGCGCGAGAGGGGAGAGCGAGGCGGAGGCGAGGGCGTTCGCCCCGAGCCCGACCTGGGGCAGGACGGCGGGAGCGCTCACGCGCGGCAGGACGGCGGGAACGGCGCGGACGACGGCGAAGCCGGGCTCAGCGATGAGCAACAACGCCAGGGACGCCGCGAGACTCCGCTTCACGCGTGTATTGAACGACATACGGCCGCCGTGCGAGACAGTCGTTGGACCTATAGAAGAGGGGGCAGTGGTCCCACTCTCATATGGAGCGTTAGACCTGTCCCTTTGGTTAATTAACGAAAGGGACTGTCCCTTTCGTTAAGCGGCGACGGGGAAGGAGCCCTTGAGGCGCTCGGCCATGTTGGCCGCGGCCTCGTCGAGCTTCCAGGTGGACGCGTCGTTGGCGCCC
>CAZTZW010000433.1:0-2827 GCA_964618085.1 uncultured Elusimicrobia bacterium | reverse complement strand
GGGCCGGGCGAGGGCGACGCGGCCACGACCGACGCGACCGCCGGCGCCGCGACGGCCACGGACGCGGCGGCCTCGGCCAACGCGACGCCTCATATGGGCGAGACGGTCGGCGCCAACAACGGCGCGGCTCCCAAGGCCGGCCTCCAGAACGTCAAGAAGCTGGGCGAGCTCTCCAAGTCCTTCGGCGGCGGCTCCTCCGGCGGCGCGAGCGCGAGCGCCCAGAAGGTCAACATGGGCGACGCTTCCGCCACCGCGTCCAACGCCCGCGGCACCAAGGGCGCGCTGGGCGGCGGCATCGGCGCCCGCGGCGGCTCCCAGTCCATCGGCCGCGGCCTGTCCCGCGCGCGCAACGGCTCGGCCACGCGCCAGGCCATGAACGCGCTCGGCGAGAACCGCCGCGCCTACTCCAGCCAGGCCGGCGGCCGCACCTACGACGGCGGCGTGGCCCAGGGCAACGGCACGTCCGGCGTGGACGCCGGCCTCCCGGGCGCGGGGCTGACCAGCGACTCCAAGCAGCCCACGAGCACGCCCAATTCCGCCGCCCAGAAGAAGGAGCTCGAGGCCCCGCCCACTCCGTCGGGCAAGAACGTGACGCCCTGGCAGAACGCCATCAACATGGCCGGCATGATGGCCGCCGCGGCCCTTATGCTCATCATGGTCGCCAAGACGATGAAGGGCATCGCCTATCCGATGAAGGTGGCGCTCGCCGCTCTCGTGGCGATTCTCGGCGCGGCCGTCATCGCCATCGGCGCGCAGGTTTCGGGCGGCAAGTATAAGCAGCAGCTCCAAGGAGGGCTGCTCGCCGCGGCCGGTCTAGGCATCGTGGTCTCCGCGGCCGGCCTACTGATGGAAGCGAACCAGGAGAACGCCGACGCCAACAAGCCCGCCACCGACAAGCCCGCCACCGACAAGCCCGCCACCGACAAGCCCGCCACCGACAAACCTGCCACCGACAAGCCCGCGAGCGGTTTCTCCATGGCCGACGGCTTCGTCTACATAGGCGGCGGCATCGCTTTGGTGGGCGTGGTCGGCGCGATGTTGAGCAAGCCGAAGCAGTATCCCATCGAAGAGTTCGACGGCAAGAAGCCGCCGGACATCGGCTATCACTACGAGGTCAAGCCCGAGGAGCGCTCGCGCTACACGGCCTGACCGTCCCGACGTGAAAGCCGCCGGCCGGAGCACTCGGCCGGCGGCCTCATTTCGGGGTTCTTGAAAACCGCGTTATATCGACTTTTCAGGCTATGGTAAAAAGATGGTAATTACCCTCCTTTTTCTTGACAGGAGGGGGGGGCGGGGCTAAACTCAGTCCAGGGCGCTATAGAGAGGCGCCTGAACGATTTTCAGACGTACCCCGGAGAAAGTCATGGACACCAATACGGTTCCTGAATTCAAGATCGCGAGGGTCGGCAAAGACCGAAAACGCAAGGGCGGCGGTCTGCCCTTTTTCGGCGGCGGCTCCGGGAGCGGGAGCGTCTTCTCGGGCGCGGTCGGCGGCTCCGGCGTCGCGGGCGGCATGGGCCTCCTCGGCAAGATCGGCGTGCTGGCCCTCATCGGCACGTTGAGCGCGGGCGCCTGGCAGATCGGCGCCGCGCTGCGTCCTGAGGAGACCGGCGGTCCCGCCAAGCGCAAGCTGTTCTCCGAGAACGGCCAGAAGTATTCCGACGAGGACTTGGCCAACGTCATCCGCTCCAACAACGGCAGCATGCCGAACTCGCTGGGCTACGTCTCGGGCAGCTTGGGCGGGATGTCCGCCGAGGAGCGCGCCAAGAAGGAGGCCGAGGCCGCCGAGGCCGCGCGTCTCGCCGAGGAAGAGGCCAAGAAGGCCGAGGCGGAAGCTGACGCCAAGCCTGACGCCACCGCGGGCGGGCCCGCCGGGATGGACCCCAACGCTTTGATGCAGGGCGTCAACGGCGGCGACAAGAAGGACGGCGCGTTCGGGAAGAAGTACGGCACGCTCAGCTCGAGCTTCGGCGGCGGCGGCGGTCTGGCCGGCGGCAGCGGCCTGGCCGGCGGCGTGACGCGCGGCTTCAGCAACGCGACGCTCAACAACAAGGGCTCCGGCGGCAAGATGGCGAGCATGCGCGGCGGCTCCAACCCCTCCATCTCCCGCGGCTCCAAGGCGCGCCCGGGCCGCAGCAACAACAAGGGCTTCGCTCGCCGCCAGCTCGGCAACGCGCACACCCTCTCGCGCCAGGCCGTCACGACGGGCAAGGGCGAGACCTCGGCGCAGGCCGCCAGCTCCGCCTTCGACAACAACGCGGGCGCCGGCAACGTCATCTCGGGCCCCGGCGTGGGCGACGGCAAGGGCGGCTCGGGCCTGGACTCGGGCGGCAGCGTCAACCCCAACACGGGCGGCGCCATCAACCCCAACGACGAGGCCGCTCCCATCGCGAGCCCCAAGGGCAAGAACGCCACCAAGTATCAGATGCTCGTCAACATCGCGTTGGTCCTGATGGCCGTCCTGGCCGTGCTCGGCGTGCTCGCGTGGGCGCTGAAGGGGACGGGCCCCGGGGCGACGATGCTGCCGATCATCTACGCCGCCATGATGGCGGTGGGCGCCATGGTCGCCATGCTCGGCGTGGCCATCATGGCCCAGGGCCAGATGCTGCAGGGCGGCATCTTCACGGCCGTCGGCGCCATCGCGGCCTACCTGGCCTACAACCAGTTGGCGGCCGACCCCAACGCCGCCGCCAACGTCGCGGCGGGGAGCCAGGTCTCGACGGCGAACGGCCATCTCGGGACCAACGCGGTCGCGGCGAATACGACGTCCGGCAGCGGGTTCGGAATTCCGTCGAACATGGGTTAGGAGAGAGGATTATGCCCGACG
>CAZTZW010000432.1:0-2830 GCA_964618085.1 uncultured Elusimicrobia bacterium | reverse complement strand
CTCGTGCCCTACCCGCACGCGACCGACGACCATCAGACCGCCAACGCCCGCGTCTTCGAGAGGGCCGGCGCGGCCGTCCTCATGCCTGAGTCCCAGCTCCAACGCAAGCTCGGCGGGGTGCTCCGCGATGTGTTACAGTCGAAGCTGAAGGACACGATGGCCGCGGCCTACGGACGCCTGGAGCTCCCGGCCGCCGCGGACGCCGCCAAGACCTTCGTCGACGCCCTCGAAAGGACCCTGTCATGAAGAAACCCTCCATCCTCGTATGCAACGACGACGGCATCCACGGCCCCGGCCTGCCCGCGCTCATCGCCGCGATGAAGAAGCTGGGCACGGTCACCGTCGCGGTGCCGGAGCACGAGCGCTCGGCGGACAGCCACTCGCTGACCCTTCACAAGCCCATCCGCGTGCGCAAGGTCTCGCCCGGCGTGTTCACCCTCAACGGGAGCCCGGCCGACTGCGCGCGCTTCGCCTTGCTCGAGATCCTGCGCGGCAAGGTCGACTTCGTGGCCAGCGGCATCAACCGCGGCTACAACCTGGGCGAGGACGTGGTCTACTCGGGCACCGTGGCCGCCGCGCGCGAGGCGACGATGAACGGCGCGCGCGCCGCCGCGTTCTCCCAGGACCCCTCTTCCGAGGACTACCGCCACGGCGCGGACTACGCGCGCAAGGTGGCCAAGCTCGTGCTCGCCAAGGGCCTGCCCTCCGGCGTCTTCCTCAACGTGAACTTCCCCGCGCCCGGCCGCGCCGGCTTCAAGGGCGCCCAGGCCGTGCGCCTGGGCCGCCGCATCTACGACGCGCGCGTGACCCGGCGCTCCGACCCGCGCGGCCAGGAGTACTACTGGCTCGCCGGCCAGAAGGTGAGCAGCATCGACGAGGCGGGCACCGACGTGGCCGCCGCCGCGCGCGGCTACGTGTCCGTGACGCCGTTGGTCCTCGACGCCACGGCGCTCGAACCCCTCAAGGCCTTGAAGGCATGGCCGCTGTAGCCCTCCTCCTCGCCTCGCTGGCCTCCGCGGCCTCGACGGGAACGGTGACCCTCGCCGCGGTCGGCGACATCCGCCTCGACGGCCCCATCGCCGCGGTCGCCAAGGAGGGGGGGCCCGACGCCCCCATCGCCGACATCAAGAGCCTCCTCGAGGCCGACATCGCGCACGGCAACCTCGAGACCCCCGTGACCACGCGCGGGACCAAGACGACGAAGACCTGGAACTTCCGGGCCCATCCCAAGCTCCTGCCCATCCTGAAGGCGACGGGCCTCCACGTGCTGACCATCGCCAACAACCACGTCTGGGACTACGGCCTGGAGGGCTTCCTCGACACCGTCGCCGCCGTCAAGAAGGGCGGCTGGACGATGATCGGCGGCGGCAAGGACCGCGCGGAGGCCGAGAAGGTGCGCGTGGTGACGCGCAACGGCCTGAAGGTGGGCTTCGTCGGCCTGACCAGCACCAATCCCAAAGAAGGCTGGGCCAAGCCCGGCAAGCCCGGCGTCGCCTACTCCGATTTCAACCGCATCGCGGGCGTCGTCGCCGCGGCCAAAGGGGAGTGCGACGTGCTCGTCGTCAGCTTCCACGGCGGCACCGAGCTGGCCGAGGAGCCCAACGACATCCAGAAAGGCGTGGCCCGCGCCGCCATCGACGCCGGCGCCGACCTCTTCCTCGGGCACCACCCCCACGTCCTGCAGCCGGTCGAGGTCTACAAGGGCCGGCCCATCGTCTACAGCCTGGGCAACTTCATGTTCGTCTCGCCCACGCCCTCGACCCGCCCCACGGTCGTGGTCCGCGCGACCCTCACCAAGGACGGCGTCCAGAAGCTCGCCTTCCACCCCGTGGACGGCAACTGGGGTCGGTTGAAGCCCGCCGAGCCGGGCGGCGAGGTCGAGGCCGCGGCCCGCGCCTCTTTGGACCGCCTCGGCGCCTTCGCGGCCTACCCCGACCTGCTCGCCTTCGTTCCCACTGGCCCCGGCAGTTGAAGCCACTCCGACGCATTAGCTAGGATACGGTCGTGGGCGCGAATTTCCTCAAGAAAATCCCCTTTCTTTCGGCATTGACCCCGCAGCACCTGCGCGAGGTCTACCGCCTCGGACGCGAGCTCGAGCTGCAGCCCGACGAGGCCGTCTTCGCCAAGAAGGAAGACGCCGACGCCGTGTTCGTGGTCCTGTCGGGCCGCATCAAGATCTTCTCGCGCTCGCCCTCCAAGAAGAGCAAGACCTTCGCCTACCTCAAGACCGGGGATTTCTTCGGCGAGATGGCCCTCGTCGAGGGCGTGACGCGCACCGCCTCGGCCAAGGCCGTCGAGCCCTCGCGCCTGCTCGTCATCCGCAAGGCCGATTTCAAGCGCCTGCTCGCCAAGGACCACAGCCTCGCCTACTACCTCCTCAAGACCGTCTGTGAAAGGCTCCGCTTGGCCAATGAAGAGATCGAGGGCCTGCTGTTCCGCAACATCCTCGGCCGCGTCTCCAAGGCCATGCTCGACCTGGCCAAGAAGTCCGGCAGCGCCTGGAACGGGGGAGGCCTGGTCCTCAAGGAGCGCTACACCCAGCAGGAACTCGCCGACCTCGTGGGCACCACCCGCGAGCCCCTCACGCGCGCCCTCTCGTCTTTACGCCGCGCCGGCCTGGTCTCCCACCACGACGGCCGCTACGCCATCCCCGACCCCGTCAAACTGGGCGCGCTGTGCGCCTGGGACTGACCCCTAAGGAACCCGCCATGAGCCACCCGATGCGTGACCGCGCCGCCGCGTCCGTGAATGCCGCGAACGTCGGCCAGACCGTCCGCGTCGCCGGCTGGGTCCACTCCCGCCGCGACCACGGCGGCGTCATCTTCATCGA
>CAZTZW010000431.1:0-2848 GCA_964618085.1 uncultured Elusimicrobia bacterium | reverse complement strand
GGCCGCGGCGCCGCGGGATGATCCCGCAGCGCCGCGGCCGCGTCAACGGAACGACGTCAGGACGGCTGAGGCTGCGCCGGCCGGGAAGGCCGCGGCGGCTCGCCGTGGAGCTCGATGGCGTGCTCGACGTGGTACTCCTTCTTGAAGCCCACGAGGCTCACCCGCACGCCGCGCTCCTTCGCGCCGGTGCGCAGGAAGTCGCGGATGAGCTCGAGGACGTCGTGGTCGATGTACGCGGTCTGGCTCGCGTCGATGATGAGCCGGCAGCCGGCCGGGACGTCCTTGAGCACGCGCTTGATGGCCGCCTTGTTCAGGAAGGAGACCTCCTGCGCCAGCTCCAGGTTGATGGTCTCGCCGGCATGGTGCTCCTCCTTCTTGAACCGGTAGGCGAAGCGCATGTTGCCGTAGAGGATGAAGAGGGCGCTCGTCGCCAGTCCGATGCCCACGCCCTTCAAGAGGTCGGTGGCCACGATGGCTCCGATGGTGACCGTGAAGGGCACGAACTGGTACTTGCCCGCCTTCCACATGTGCGCGAACACCGCCGGCCCCGCCAGACGGTAGCCGGTCATGATGAGCACCGCGGCCAGGGCGGCCAACGGGATCCGGTTGAGGAGGGCGGGGATGGAGGCCACCGCCACGAGCAGGAGCAGCCCGTGGGAGACGGTCGCGGCCTTCGTGCGGCCGCCCGCGGCCACGTTGGCCGTCGTGCGCACGATGACCGAGGTCATCGGAAGTCCGCCCAACAGACCGCAGACCGTGTTGCCCAGGCCCTGCGCCTTGAGCTCGCGGTCCGTGTCGGTGAAGCGCTTGAGCGGGTCCATCTTATCCGCCGCCTCGATGCACAACAGGGTCTCGACGCTGGCGACCGCGGCGATGGTCGCGGCTACCGTCCAGACCGCGGGGTCCCACAGACGCGAGAAGTCGGGCCGCGCGAACAGCCCCCGATAGTCCGCCAGCGAGGCCGGCACGGGCAGGCTCACCAGCTGGTCCGGCGTCAGGGCCCAGGAGGACCCGCTCGCCCTCAGCGCCTCGCTGATCAGCACCGCGGACAACACCGCGACCAACGCTCCCGGCAGCGCCTTGAGACGCTTGAGCGCTCCGATCTCGCTCCAAGCCGCCAATAGGCCGAGGGAGACCGCCGTCACCAGCATCGAGCCGGGGTGGGCCTGCCCGTCGCTCCAGCCGGTGGCGTAGGACATCTGCTTGATGATGATTAGGACGCCGATGCCCGCGAGCATGCCCTCGATGACGCTGGAGGGCAGATAGCTCGAGAACGCCCCGGCCCGGGCGTAGCCCAACGCCAGCTGGATCAGGCCGCCGAGCACCACGGCGGTCAGGAACGCCTCGTAGGATCCCAGCGTCGAGATGGCGGACATCACGATCGCGCTCAGCCCCGCGGCGGGGCCCGCGACGCTGATGGAGGATCCGCTGAGCAGCCCCACGAGGATGCCGCCGACCACGCCGGTGATGAGCCCGGCGAACAGCGGCGCGCCGCTGGCCAGGGCGATGCCCAGGCACAGCGGCAGGGCGACCAGGAAGACGACGGCGCCGGCCAGGACGTCGGCCCGGATGTCGTGAGCAGGCTTCATGGACCCCTCCCTTAGTGGCGCCCGGCGGGAGCCGGGACCGCCAGCGTCAGGGGCAGGAACTGGCCGCTCTTCGCCTCGTAGGAGAAGATCTGGCCGGTCTCGAACTTGTACACCCAGCCGTGCAGCTTGACCTTGCCGCGCGAGAGCGCGGAGGCCACGGCGGGATGCGTGCGCAGGTTCTCGAGCTGCACCAGCACGTTCTCCTCGACCGCCGTCGTGAGCTGCGCGGCCCCGGTGCGCTCCGCGTACTTCTCCTTCATGATGCGCCGGGTGGCCTCGGCGTGGCCGAGCCACGACGCGACGGCGGGCATCTCCTTGAGGCTCTCCGGGTGCAGCAGTCCCTTGAGGGCCCCGCAATGGGAGTGGCCGCAGAGGACGATGTCCTGCACCCCCAGGGCGGCGATGGCGAACTCGATGCTCGCCTCCTCGCCGCTCTGGCCCGCGCCGTGGGGAGGCTCGTTGTTGCCGGCGTTGCGAACGATGAAGAGGTCCCGGGCTGGGTCGAGGTGATGAGGTTGGGGTTGATGCGCGAGTCCGAGCAGGTGATGAACAGCGCCTGCGGGTGCTGGCCGTCGGCCAGGCTCTCGAACAGAGCGCGCTGCTTGGCGAAATGGTCGACCTGGAACTGATGGATGCCGTCGATGAGCTTCTGCATGATTGACTCCTGATCCGACTGGGACGCGTAAGGACCGGGTCGCTGGCGGGGCGCGAGGCTCCGCGGAGCGGGCGGGCGCGGGGGCGCCCGGAACGGCGGGAGAGGCCTTAGGCCCGGTTAGGAGGAGGCGGGAACAGCGGGGGGATCGACGTTTCCAGCGGCGAGGCGCCGGAGCCGGCGATGCCGGCCAGGAGGGCCGGGAGCGGATGCGAGAAGTCCCAGGCCCCGAGATGCTTGGCGATCTCCTCGTGCGTCTCGGCGATCGGGCCGGAGGGGGCCTCCTCGAGCGTCTCGGGCGCCTCGATGGGGGAGTCGGCCCGGACGACGGGGGAAGACGGCGGGAAGAACGCCGCGCTCGCGACGGCGAGGCAGAACACGAAGAGGGCGGCGAGTCTCAGCGCGGGCATGACAGGCATCATTATAACAGGCGTCCGCCTCCGCCGCAACGGGCGCTCCTCAACGGGCCGCCCCTCTCTCGGCGCCGTGCCGGATGTCCTTGCCCAACACCATGAACACCACGTCCTCGGCGATGTTGGTGGCATGGTCGGCCACGCGCTCCAGGTTGCGGGCGATGAGGATGATGTCCATGCCGCGCTGGATGGCG
>CAZTZW010000430.1:0-2856 GCA_964618085.1 uncultured Elusimicrobia bacterium | reverse complement strand
TTGAGGGCGCCCAGTCGGCTCTCCAGGGCCTTCACGTCGTCGGCGTCGGAGGCCGTGCCGCCGAGCTTCGTCAGCTCGGCGACGAGCTCCGCGCGCCGCGCCGTCTGCGCGGCCGCGGCCTTGGCCTTGGCGGCGGCCTGCTCGGCCAGGTGCTCCTCGAGGCGCTTGCCGGTCAGCGCCTCGATGCGGCGCACGCCGGAGGAGGCGGAGGATTCCTTGATGATCTTGAATCCGCCTATCTCCGCGGTGTTGTCGACGTGGGTGCCGCCGCACAGCTCGAGCGAGAAGCGCTCCTTCGGGTCGGTCCAGCCCTTCGCGCCGATGAGCAGGAAGCGCGGCTCCGCGCCGTAGTCCTCTCCGAGCAAGGTCGTCGCGCCGAACTCCGCCACCTTGGCGACGGGCAGGCATTTGGGCGCCACGCCGTGCGCGGCCGCGATCTCGTCGTTGACGATCTTCTCGATCTTGGCGACCTCGTCGGGCGTCAGCGCCTTGGGGTGCGTGAAGTCGAAGCGCAGCTTGTCGGGGCCGACGTAGGAGCCGGCCTGGCGGATGTGGCCGCCCAGCACGCGTCTGAGCGCCTCGTTCATGAGGTGGGTCGCGGTGTGATGGGGCTTGATGCGCGCGCGGCGCTCGGCGTCCACCTTGACGGTCACGCTCGCGCCGACGGGCACGGTGACGGCGCCGTCGAGGACGTGCACGAACACGTCGTTCTGCTTCTGCGTGTCCACGACGCGCGCGAGGACCTGCGTCCCGTCGGAGAGCTCGCCGGAGTCGCCGACCTGGCCGCCGCCCTCGGCGTACAGCGGCGTGCGGTCCAGCACGACCAGTCCCGGGGCGGAGGCGACGACCTTCGCCTTCTCCTCGGCCGAGTCGTAGCCGGTGAAGACCGTCTTCGGCGCGTTGGCGACCAGCGCCGTCAGGTTCTTCTCGCCGGACCCCTTCCACGACGCGCGGGCCATGTCCGAGGCCTTCTCCTTCGCCGCGTCGAAGCCCGCCGTGTCCACCTTGACGCCCTTCTGCGCGGCGATCTCCTGGGTGAGCTCGAGGGGGAAGCCGAAGGTCTCGTAGAGGCGGAACACCTGGTCGCCGGGCAGGACCTTGCCGGACTTGGCGATGACCTTCTCGAGCTCGGCTTCGCCGGCCTGGAGCGTGTCGAGGAACTTGGTCTCCTCGGTCTTCATCACCGTCTGGATCTGGGACTGCACGCCGCGCAGCTCGGGGTAGCCGGGGGCGAAGATGTCGACGACGGCGGGGACGAGCTCGTGCAGGAAGGGCTGGGTCATGCCCATGAGCTGGCCGTAGCGCGCGGCGCGGCGCACCAGGCGGCGCAGGACGTAGCCGCGCTCGACGTTGGAGGGGATGATGCCCTCGGCCATGAGCATGGCCGCGGCGCGGCTGTGGTCGCCGATGACGCGGAAGCCCCGCGCGTTCTTGGGGTCCTCGGGGTCCGCGTTCAGGAGCTTCGCGGCCTTCTCGGTGATGGGGGAAAAGAGGTCGGTGTGGAAGGGCGTGGGCTTCGGCTGCTGGGCCGCGAAGACCAGGCGCTCCAGGCCCATGCCGGTGTCGATGCAGGGGCGGGCGAGGTTCTTCAGGGAGCCGTCGGCCTGCCGGTCGAAGCCGGTGAAGACGAGGTTCCAGATCTCGAGGTAGCGGTCGCCGTCGCCGCCGACCGTGTCGTCCGGGCCGGTCCCGTACTCGGGACCGAGGTCGAAGTAGATCTCGGAGCAGGGGCCGCACGGTCCCGTCGGCCCCATGTTCCAGAAGTTGGTGTCCTCGCCGAGCTTCTTGGCGGGGTTGGGGCAGCCGACCTTCTTCCACAGGTCGATGGCCTCCTGGTCCTCCATGAACACGGTGGGGTGCAGGCGCTTCGGGTCGAGGCCGACTTCCTTCGTGAGGTACTCCCACGCCCACGCCACGGCCTCGGCCTTGAAGTAGTCGCCGAAGGAGAAGTTGCCGAGCATCTCGAAGAAGGTCATGTGGCGCAAGGTCAGGCCCACGCGCTCGATGTCGGTGGTGCGGAAGCACTTCTGCGAGGTGGTCGCGCGCTTGAGGTCCTGCTTGAGGCCCAGGAAGTAGGGCTTGAACGGGACCATGCCGGCCGAGTTGAACATCAAGGTGGCGTCGCCCTGTGGGACGATAGGGAACGACGGCTTGAGGGTGTGGCCGTTCTTGACGAAAAAATCGAGGTAGGACTTCCGGAGTTGGGCGCTTGTCTTCATGGGGGGAGAAACGATTATATCACTTATGGATTTGCCCGACTTCGAGCGCTTCGACCACACCGACGGCGGCATGACCAAGCCCGTGTACCGCCGCGGGACGGGTCCGGCCGTCGTCTTGATGCACGAGCTCCCCGGGATGTCGCCGTCCTGCGTGGCGATGGGCGAGCGGCTGGCCGACGCGGGCTACACCGTCTACATGCCTTTGCTGTTCGGCGAGCCCAACGGGACGTACGGGTCGAGACCGCTCCTATGGCCGTGCGTGTGGAAGGAGTTCGGCTTCCTGTCCTCGCGGCGCGAGCGTCCCATCACCGGCTGGCTGCGCTCGCTGTCGCGCCGAGCGCTCGCCGAGCGGCCCGGCAAGGGAGTGGGCGCCATCGGCATGTGCATGACGGGCGGCTTCGCCTTGGCCCTCATGATGGACGAGCATCTCATCGCGCCCGTGCTGAGCCAGCCCTCGCCGCCCGTCCTGCCGTGGAAGAGCGCCGACCACGGCCTCAACGACGAGGAGTGGGACAACGCCCGCCGCCGCAGCGAGAAGGAGGGCATCCCGCTCCTCGGCTTCCGCTTCACCGGCGACATGCTGTGCCAGGAGCCGCGCTTCGCGACCTTGAAGGAAGGCTTCGGCGAGCGCTTCCGC
>CAZTZW010000429.1:0-2862 GCA_964618085.1 uncultured Elusimicrobia bacterium | reverse complement strand
TGAGGTCGCGGTGGATGACCTTGGCGGCGCGCGCGTGCTCGACGGCGTCGCAGATGGCGCGGAAAGCCTTGAGCCCGTCGCCGAAGGCGAACGCCCCCTTGGCGCGCAGGCGGTCGTGGAGGGTCATGCCCTCGACGTACTCGAAGACGAGGTAGACGTCCGCGCCGTCCTCGACGATGGCGTAGATGTCCACGATGTTGGGGTGGCGCAGGGACGCCACGACCTTGGCCTCGTTGACGAAGCGCTGGCGCTCCTGCGGGTCGATGCGGATCTCGTCGCGCATCTTCTTGACCGCGACGCGGCGGTCCAGCGAGCGGTCCGTGGCCTCGTAGACCACGCCCATGCCGCCCATGCCGATCTCCTTGATCAGCTCGTACTGGGTCCAGAAGGCGGAGGAGGCCGGCGCGGGCCCCGTCGCGACGGCGACGGCCTCGTCGCCAACGGCGTCGGAGGGCGCCAGCACGCGGCGCACGGTCATGCGCACCTTCTCGCGCCAGCTGGCCGAGACGACGTGGAGGATGCCCAGCGCGATGAGCAGGCCGCCGGTGCCCGAGAGCAAAGCCATGCGGGCGAAGCGCTTCGGGGTCTGCGCGGGGCGCGGCGCGGCGGCGGCCGTCGCGGCGGTCGCGGCGTCGTCGAAGAGCAAGGTCAGGTCCTGGTCCTGCGGCAGCTGCAGCGCCCGCTCGTACTGGCCCTTGAAGCGGGCGTCGAGCGCGGCCGAGAGCCGCAGCGCGTCCAGGGCGCCGGCGCGGTCGCCCAGCCCGGCCAAGGCGAAGGCCTTGTTCTGGTAGGCGAACGGGTTGCGCGGGTCGGAGGCGAGCGTGGCGTCGGCGTCCTGCAGCGCCTCGCGGTACTGCTTCTGCTGGGCGAAGGCCCAGGCGCGGGTCTGCAGCGCGGCGCCGTTGTTGGGCGCCAGGCTCAGCGCGGCGCTGGCGTCGGACACCGCGTCCGAGTAGCGGTGCAGGCGGTTGTAGGCGATGGCGCGGTAGTTGAGGGCCTGCGCGTTGCGGTCGTTGAGCTCGATGGCCTTCGAGGCGTACTGCGCCGCGAGGAGATAGTCCTTGAGGGCCAGCGCGTGACGCGAGTTCTCCGTCGCCGTCGCCGAGAGCTGGGTCTGGTCGGGCGTCGTGACGGTGACGGGCGCCGGCGCGCGGCCGCCGCCGAGGTCGCTCGGCGCCGGAGCGAAGCCCGGGGACGGGGCAAAGCCGGCGGACGGCGCGACGGACGGCGCCACTGACGGCGCCTCGGCGTTGGCCATGGCCACGGACGCGCCCGGCCCGCCCCCGAAGCCCGCGTCGCCGAGCGCCGAGGGCAGCGTGACGGCCGAGGTGCGGCCCTGCGAGAGCTGGAACACCGCGTTGGCGGCCTGGTTCCCGGGATCCATCTTGAGCGCCAGCGCCGCGGCGTCGCGCGCCAAGCGGTAGTCCTTGGAAGGCGGCGTTGCCGTAGCCGGTGAGCGTCTCCGGGTTGCGCTGGCCGTTCTCGATGGCGAAGGCGTACATGCGCAGCGATTTCTCGTAGTCGGCTCGCTCCGCCGCAAGCCGGCCGATGTGGGGGTAGGCGCGGGGATTCCGCTGCCGCGCGAGCTCGTCATAGAACCTCTCCCGCTCGGTGATCGGGCGGGGGCCGGTATGGGGCTGGGTCTTGGTCTCGGGCTTGACCGGGTCGGGCGTCATCGCGGCCTGGCGCTTGCGGTCGGCTTCGGCTTTGAGCTGGTCGCGGATCCCGCCGATGGTCTGCATGAGCGCCTCGGACATGCCCGCGGCCACGGCCGACTGCTTCCGCAGGAACGCCGTGAGGGCCTCGTGGTCCTGCAGATGCTCGGGGGTCAAGCCGTGACGCTGCAGCTCGTGCGCGACCCGGGCCACGTCCTGATACATCCGCTCGCGCGTGGGAGGCGGCTCCACCGTGCTGTCCGTCTGCGTGCCTTCGCCAAGGACGGGGTGCGCCAGGCTGGAGGCGAGCGCGGCGGCCAGAACCACGACGGAGGACCGGAAAGCCATCTTGAGGCCAGTGTATCCCCCACCCCTTGAAATGTCAAGACGGCGGGGCTATACTGCGCCGGACAGGAGGCTCCCCCCATGAAGACCCTTTTCATCCTCGCCCTCGCGCTCTCCGCGGCTCCTTACGCGGCCGCCATCCCCACCGCCGGCGCCGCTCAGCGCCCGACGACGGTCCCCACCCAGCTCTCCCCCGCCTCTCTGGAATTCCTCAAGCGCATCGGCCTGGACCCCGCATCTCCCGACGTCGTCGCCGCCGCCCAAGACGTCATCGGGCGCGAGAGCCTGGAGAACGTCATCCGCAAGGAGCTGGCGACCGACGGCGAGGGCGAGGACGTCCGCAAGTTCATCGGCACGCGCAAGTTCGCGCGCGGCTTCGCCGCGAACCCGACCCACGTCATGCCGCCGGAGTACGAGCCCCGCTATCTCAAGCCCGAGGAGCAGACCCTCATCGGCCGACATGTCGCCGACTACTACATGGGCCGGCGCCCCGGCCCGGGCATGAAGGCCTAGGCCGCGAGCAGGCGGCAGGCCAAGGAAGACGCCTCGGCGAAAGCCGAGGCGTCGCTCTTTCCGGCGGCCGCGGCGTCGTAGGCGGTGCCGTGGGCGGGAGAGGTCCGCACGAAGGGCAGGCCCAAGGTCCAGTTCACGCCCGAAAGCCCTCCCAGCGCCTTGAGCGGGATGAGGGCCTGGTCGTGATAGAGGCAGACCAAGCCGTCGTAGGCGCCCTCGACGTGCAGGCGCCAGGCGGAATCGGCGGGCAGCGGACCCGCGAGCGAGAGGCCCTCGCGCCGCGCCGCCGCGACGGCGGGGACGAGCGAGCGCCGCTCCTCGCCGCCGAGCAGGCCGCCCTCCCCGGCGT
>CAZTZW010000428.1:0-2867 GCA_964618085.1 uncultured Elusimicrobia bacterium | reverse complement strand
GGCGGCGAAGACGGCCGCGACGGCTCCCGCGGCCGACAGCGCCGACAGCAGGCTCAGGCGCCACGCCGGATGGCCCAGCGGGAGCGCGGCCTCGAAAGCCCGCCCCAGCAGGGCGTGCAAGGGATACCCCGGGGCATGAGCCACGCCGAGGGTCGACGCCGCCCACGCGAGGTCTCCCGCGTCGCGCGGCGCGAGCCAGGGATAGGCCGCGGGCAGGTAGAGGGCCAGCGCCGCGAGGAAGACGGCCGCCGTCATGCCCACGAGCGCACGGCCAAGGACGGGTCGCAGCGCCGCGGGCCCGCGGCCTTGCCCGCTTTCAGGCGCCGCCACCCCGCGTGCGCGACCATCGCGGCGTTGTCCGTGCAGTAGAGGCGCGAGGGAAGGCGCACCGCGAACCCCGCGGCCTCGCCGCGCTCCTTCAGCAAGGCCCGCAGACGGGAGTTGGCGGCGACGCCGCCGCCCAGCACGAGGTCCTTCGCCTTGAAGGCGCGGCCCGCGGCGAGCGCGCGCTCGACCAAGGTCTCGGCCACCGCCTCCTGGAAGCCGGCGCACACGTCGGCCAGCGCGCGGCCCTTCGGGGCGGGACGCCCCTTCAGGTGATAGAGGACGGCGGTCTTCAGTCCCGAGAAGGAGAAGTCCCAGCCGGGCAGAGAGGGACGCGGGAAGGCCACGGCCGCGGGGTCGCCCTTGGCCGCGAGACGGTCGATCTCAGGCCCGCCGGGATAGCCCAGTCCGAGCAGGCGCGCGACCTTGTCGAACGCCTCGCCCGCCGCGTCGTCGCGCGTGCGGCCGAGCACGCGGTAGACGCCCGGCTTGCGCGCGAGCACGAGGTCGGTGTGGCCGCCGGAGACGACCAGCGCCAGCGCGGGCCAGCGTACCTCATGCTCGAGTTCCGCGGCCAGGACGTGCGCCTCGAGATGGTTCACGGGGACCAGGCGCGCGGAGTAGACCCGGGCGAGCGTCTCGGCCGCGACGCGGCCCACGAGCAGCGGCCCCATCAGGCCCGGGCCGCGGGTGTAGGCCACCGCGTCGGGGATCTCCCCGCCGGCCTTCGACAGCGCCTCGTCCACCACGGGGACGAGGTTGGCGAGGTGCGCCCGGGACGCCAGTTCGGGCACCACGCCGCGGAACGGCCGGTGCAGCTTCGTCTGGGAGGAGACCACGCAGGAACGGACCTTCCCGTCCTCGACCACGGACGCGGAGGTGTCGTCGCAGGAGGTCTCGATCCCGAGGACCCGCATCAGTGGTTGACGGGCTTGTCGTGGTCCTCGCGCTTGAGCGCGCCGAGGACGTCGCGCGCCTTGAGCAGCTCGACGGCGCGCTCCAGCGCGTCGTCGCGGACCATGTCCTCGGCCTTCACCGACGAGCGCGGCTTCTTGTCCTTGGCGTAGACCAGGTCCCATTGCGCGTAGAGCTTCGCCTCGGTCTCCGGCGCGACCTCCACGACGATGTCCGGCGTGATGCCGCCGGTCTTGGTCTTCTCGTCGCGGTGGATGGAGCGCCCGGCCGGGGTGTAGTAGCGCGCCACAGTCAGACGCAGGCCCGAGCCGTCGGCCAGCGGGATGACGGACTGCACGCTGGCCTTGCCGAAGCTGCGCTCGCCCACGATGACCGCGCGTTTGTGGTCCTGCATGGCCCCCGCGACGATCTCGGACCCCGACGCGGACCCCTCGTTGATGAGCACGACGAGCGGGAGCACGGGGTGCGGCGCCTTGAGCGCCGCCGTGAAGTCCTGGCGGTTGTCGGCGCGGCGGCCCTGGGTGTAGACGACGAGCTTGCCGTCCCCGAGGAACAACGACGCCGTCTCCACCGCGGCCGATAGCAGGCCGCCGGGGTTGTTGCGCAGGTCGAGCACGAGGCTGGTGGCGCCGTCCTTGCGCAGCTTGGCGACCGCGTCCGTCGCGTCCTCGGCGGTCTTGGCGCTGAACTCGGCGATGCGCAGGTAGCCCACGCCGCCGTCGAGCTTCATCGACTGCACCGAGTCGATCTTGACCAGCTCGCGCGTCACCTCCACGTCGAAGCGCTTCCAGTCCCCGTCGCCGCCGTCGGCGGGGCCGCGCAGCAGGCCCAGCTTGACCTTGGTGCCGGGCGCGCCGCGCAGCTTGCGCAGGGCGTCGGACATGGTCATGTCGCGGGCGTTCTCGCCGTCGATCTCGGCCACGCGGTCCTTGGGCAGCAGCCCCAGCCGGTAGGCCGGGGAGCCGGGCAGCGGCGTCTGGACGGTGAGCCACTCGTCCTCGAGCGTCATGCGGATGCCGATGCCGCCGAACTGGCCCTCGGTCTCCGTCTTGATCTCGCGGTACTCGTCGGGGTCCATGAACTGGGAGAACGGGTCCAGGGTGCGCACCATGCCGGAGGCGGCGCCGTAGACGAGCTTCTGCGTGTCCTCCGCGTCCACGTAGTTGTCCTGCACGTAGCCGAGGACGTCCACCAGCAGCTTCATCTGCTCGTAGGTCTTGTCCGCGGCGCCCGCGGGCGCGGCGGCCAGCGACGCCGCGACGATCAGCGAAAGGTTCATCATATCGGTCTCCTCATCTCTTCTCGAGCCAGGCCAGCGGGTCGAGCGCGTCCGCCCCGCGCCTCAGCTCGAGGTACAAGCGTCCTCCGCCGGAGGCGGCGCTCCCGGCGCGAGCCAAGAGGTCCCCCCGCTTCACGGCGTCGCCCTTCTCCTTCGTCATGGCGCCCAGGCCTCCGTACACGCTGAAGAACCCGCTGCCGTGGTCGAGGATGATGACCTGCCCGTAGGAGCGGAACGGCCCGGCGAAGATGACCTTGCCCGCCGACACCGCCTTGACCGGCGCAGAGGGCGCGGTGTCGAGCAGCACGCCCTGATGGACGGTCCAGGTGCCGAGATCGGTGTCGCGTTC
>CAZTZW010000427.1:0-2872 GCA_964618085.1 uncultured Elusimicrobia bacterium | reverse complement strand
GGCGGGCAACTACGCCATGTGCGGCCGCGCCTACGGCGCGCGCTTCCTCTTCACCTGGCCCAACTCGCGCGTCTCCGTCATGGGCGCCGAGCAGGCCGCCACCGTCATGTCCATCATCAAGCGCGAGCAGCTCAAGCGGACCGGCGCGGACCTGTCCGCCGAGGAGCAGGCGAAGATCGAGGCTCCTATCCGCGCCCAGTACGAGGCCGAGGGTCAGCCCTACTTCGGCACGGCGCGCCTGTGGGACGACGGCGTCATCGCCCCGGCCGACACGCGCAAGGTGCTCGCCTTGTGCCTGGCCGCCGCGGCGCACGCGCCCATCGGCGACCTGCGCCGCCCCGTCTTCCGGATGTAGGCGGCGCGCCTCCTCCCGGGGGCGTGAAACGGCGGTGCGCATGGACGGCCGGGCTGTGCACCCCGGGTTCTGGAGCGTAAGCCTCCTCGGAGACCGGGCCGTAAGCCGCTCCCGGGCGGGCGCCCGCGCGGCTACACTCAAGGCATGAACACGACCATCGCCTGGCAGCCGGCACGGACGCGCTACCCGCAGAACGTGAAGAGCTATCTCGCCGACAACCCGCACTGCGTCGACTCCCACCCGCACGCCGGCGGCGCCGTGACGGGCTACATCACGCGCTGCGTGCGGTCCGACTGGGAGGACCTGCGCGCGTTCATCCCCAAGGACGCGAAGTCGGTCCTGGACATCGGCGGCGGCATCGGGGGCTTGAGCCTGTTCCTCTACCACGCGCTGAAGCGGCCGAGCCTGACCTTGGTGGAGAAGGCCCAGCGCCATCAGGGCACGCGCTCCCACAACGTGGCCGCGGCGGCGCTCGAGTTCCTGACGCTCAACGGCGTGCCGCAGGACAAGGTGGTCGTCCTCGATTCCGACGCTCCGGACGCGCGCCGCCGCCTCGCCCTCGGGCGCCACGACGTCATCGTCTCCCTGCGCGCCCTGGGCTACCGCTTCTCCTACGCGACGTACCGGCAGGTGGTGCTCAGCGCGCTGAACCCGGGCGGCACGCTCATCTTCGACCTGCCCCTCCAGGCGGGGGGCGGGCTGCGCGGCGCCGACGCCGTCATGAAGCTGGTGGGCCGCGAGGTCGGCCCGCCCCGCATCGTCGCGAAGACCGCCGATTACCTCCGCCTGGCGGCCCGCCGCATCCGCTAGCGGCGCTCCGGCGGGACGCGGGGTCGATATAGTAGGATGGGCTCGTGGACCGCTACGAGTTCCTCCGTGTCGAGCCCGGCGCCGCGGCGCGCGTCGTCCTGAACCGCCCCGCGTCGCGCAACGCCATGAACGCCGCCTTCCTCGGCGAGCTCGAGAAGGCGTTCAAGGCCTTGTCCGCGGACGCGGCGACGCGCGCGGTCGTCGTGACCGCCGAAGGCAAGGATTTCTGCGCCGGCGCGGACGTGGATTGGATGCGCGCGGGCGGACGGATGCCGCCGGAGGAGGGCAAGAAGGACGCCCGCCGCTTCGCCGACATGCTGCGCGCCGTCGAGTCCTGCCCCGTCCCCGTGGTCGTGGCGGCGCAGGGCAACGTGTTCGGCGGCGGCCTCGGCCTGCTCGCCGCCTGCGACGTCGCGCTCCTGGCCGACGACGTGAAGCTGTGCTTCTCCGAGGTCAAGCTCGGCATCATGCCGGCCGTCATCTCCTGCTGGGTGCTCCCCAAGATCGGCGTCGCCAACGCGCGCCGCTACTACCTCACCGCGGAGGTCTTCGGCGCCGCCGAGGCCGTGCGGATGGGCTTGGCGCACGAGGCCCTGCCCGCCGCCGCGCTCGCCGAGAAGGCCTCGGCCGTCGCCGCCGCGGTGCTCAAGAACGGGCCGCAGGCCGTGCGCAAGGCCAAGGAGATGATCCCGCGCATCGCCGCCGCCTCCTTGGACGAGCGCGTGGACCTCACCGTGGAGACCCTCGTCGGCCTGCGCTCCTCGCCCGAGGGACAGGAAGGGCTGTCGGCGTTCCTCGAGAAGCGGCCCGCCTCCTGGCAGAGATGACGTCCGCCGCCCTGCGCGCGCTGGAAGTGGGCCCGCGCGACGGGCTCCAGAACGAGAAGGCGGTCGTGCCCCTGGCGGCGAAGGTCGCTTTCATCGACGCCCTGTCGGCCGCGGGCCTGCGCGAGATCGAGGCCGGCGCCTTCGTCAGCCCCAAGGCCGTCCCTCAGATGGCCGATTCCGCCGCGGTGTTCGCGGCCATCCGGCGCGCGCCCGGCGTGACCTACTCCGCCCTGGTGCCGAACCTCCAGGGCCTGGAGGCCGCGCTGGCCGCCGGGGCCGGCAAGGTCTCCGTGTTCACGGCCGCCTCCGAGACCTTCAACCGCAAGAACATCAACGCGTCCATCGCGGAGTCCGTCGAGCGCTTCAAGCCGGTCGAGTCGCGCGCGCGCGCCGCGGGCCTGCCTCTGCGCGCGTACGTCTCCACGGCCTTCTGGTGTCCCTACGAGGGCCAGGTCGCGCCCGCGAAGGTCGTCGAGACGGTCAAGCTGCTCGAAGACCTCGGCGTCGACGAGCTCTCCATCGGCGACACCATCGGGAAGGCCTCGGCCGACGAGGTCCGCCGTCTGCTGGAGGCCCTGCTCAAGGCCGTGCCCACGGCGAGCGTCTTCCTCCATTTCCACGATACCTTCGGCCGCGCCGTGGAGAACGCCCTCGTCGCCTGGCGCGAGTTCGGGGTGACGGGCTTCGACGCCTCCACCGGCGGCGTCGGGGGCTGCCCCTACGCGCCGGGCGCGGCGGGCAACGTCGCCATGGAGTCTCTCGTCGACGCCTTCACGGCGGCCGGCGTCGTCACCGGCGTGGACGCCGCGCGCCTGCGCGCCGCGGCCGCCGGTCTGTCGGCGGCCCTGGGCCGCCCTCTCGGCCGCTGACGCCCTTCAGG
>CAZTZW010000426.1:0-2892 GCA_964618085.1 uncultured Elusimicrobia bacterium | reverse complement strand
CAAGATCCACTCCGTCATCCTCCACGATACAGAGACCGGCTACGCCTAGTGCTTCCGCGAGGACGCCTACTCCGAGGCCATGGGCCTCATCGACCTGAAGAAGGTCGTCTTCTCCCCCGCCGTGAAGGCCGACTGGCGCGACCCCCAGATGTGGGACAAGACGGTGCGCGGCGGCCGCTTCAAGGTGAAGGCGCCGGTCCAGCAGGTCAAGGCTTAGTCCCCGCCTTTCGGCCCGCGCCCAGTCACTGGCCCGTGCTGCTATCGTCCGGCGTCCTGCCGGCGGTCATTTACTAACGATAATGTCGCTGCGCCGGCGCAGTTGCTAACGATAATCTTTGCTCTGGCGCAGGAGCTAACGATGATCTTATCCGCTAGCGTCGTCAGGCGATGAGCCTGCCACCATCGACCGTCAATTCCGCGCCGGTGGAGAAGTCGGCCTCGCCGGCGAGGAACACGCAGGCGCGCGCGACGGCTTCCGGCGAGCCCAGGCGCTTGAGCAAGGTCGCGTCGGTGATCTTGCGCTTCTCGTGCTCGGAGGTCCCCTCCGGCAGCATGACGGGGCCGGGAAGGACCGCGTTGACGCGCACCTCGGGGGCGAGGGCGCGGGCCAGGGACTTGTTCACGCACAGCAGGGCCGCTTTCGACGCGCAGTAGGGCCCCCATTCGGCGTAGGGCCGGTGCGCGGACCAATCGCCGATGTTGATGACGACGCCCGCGCCCGAGCGCTTGAGGTACGGGGCCAAGGCCTGCGCGAGGAAGAACGGCGCGCGCGCGTTGATGGCCATGTGCCGGTCCCACTCGTCGACCGACGCGAGCGCGAGCGGCGTGCGCTCGTAGATGGACGCGGAGTTGACCAGGATGTCGACGGCGCCGAAGCGGCGGCCGACGGCGTCGGCCAAGGTCTGCGGACCCTTGGCGGCGCCCAGGTCGGCGCGGAACAGGTCGGCGTCGGCCTGGGAGAGGCGCTTGCACGCGTCGACGACCTCGCGCGCCTCGGTGACCGACGTGTGATAGTGGACGCCCACGCGCGCGCCCTGCGCGGCGAAGGCCAAGGCGATGGCGCGGCCCACGCGCTTGCCGCCGCCGGTGACGAGGACCGTCCGTCCTTGGAGCTTCATCGCTTCTTCTCGGGCGCGGCCGAGGCGGGCGCGCGCATGCTCGACATCATCAGGCGCATGGTGATGGCCTGGACCTTCTGCATCATCTCGGCGTGGTCGCGCGAGTTGATGGTCTTCGAGGCGGATTGGGACTTGAGCTTGGTCATGATGTCGTGGAGCTCCTTCATGTCCGCCTTGCCCTGCGCGTCGAGGTTCTTGACGATGGCCGGGTTGCTCAGCATGGGCATGATGGATTCGAGCATGCCCTCGGCGCTGCCGCGCAGGGCGTCTCCCTGCTCGAGCAGCGCCTCGTCGGCGGACTTCTCCTGGGCGGGCGGCGCCTCCCCCGCGTCGCCGGGGCCGCTGAGCAGGTCCAGGCTGGAGCGCCCGGCGGCGGGCGCGGCGGCGCCTTCGGGCGGGAAGCCTTGCTGCGTCTGCAGGGCCTGCATCAGCTGCGCCGCGTGGGTCGCGGCCTGGCCGGCGTTCATCACGGCCTGCGCCTGCGCCGCGACCTCCCGCGACTTCACGTAGGCGGCGCGGGCGACGGCCTGGGTCCCCACCGAGAGGGCGCCGAGCATCGCGCAGGCGGCCATCGCTCCGGCGAAGTTCGCGCGCATCAGCCCCGACAGCGCGCCCGCGCCCGTCCAGACGAAGAGGAACGACGGCGCGACCCAGGCGAGCGGGAACATGGACGCCAGCGCCTGCGCCGGAGCCAGCGCGAAGAGCATGGCCGCGGCTTGGTAGCCGCGCTCGAAGCCGCCGTCTCCCCCCAGCGCCTTGCCCAGGCCGTAGAGCAGAGCGCTCGAGAGCAGGAGCCCGGCCAGCGAGATGCCCAGCGCGGCCGACACGGCCGCGGCGTAGAACCAGGGCGGGTAGGCGCCGAGCTGAGCGGGGTCGGAGACCGCCGTGAGGGCGGCGCTCAGCGCCATGCCGGCGACGGAGAAGCCCAGCGCGAGCGCGGTCATGGCGCCATAGGAGGGCGCGGGGCGTTCGGCCAGCGGCGCGAACGCGGAGCGCCCGAGCAGGAGGCCGGAGAGCGAGCGCTCGAAGAGTTCCCCCAGGCTCGGCGCGACCGGGGGCGGGGCTTCGGTCGACGTCGTCTTGGCGTCTTCGCTCATGTCAGGCTCCCGCGCGGCGTCCAGCCCAGGTGGATTCCTCGTTGCGGATGAGGGGCAAGGCCTTGTCGAGCGGGATCTGCAGCAGCACCGCGGTGAAGCCGCCCTTGCTCTTGAGCCGCACGCCGCCGCCGATGCGCTCGAGCAGGCGGCGGGTCATGGACAGGCCCAGGCCCATGTTCTGCCCGCCCGCGCGCGCCGAGACGATGGGCTCGAAGGCCGAGGCCAGCGCCGCCTCGGGGATGCCCCCGCCGTCGTCGGTGACCTCGACGTCGGCGTGGCCCTCGGCGGGACGCAGGACCACGGTGACGCGGCCGCCTCCGCGCCGGGCGCAGGCCTCGAGCGCGTTCTGCAGCACCGCCAGCAAAGACAACTCGATGACCCGACGGTCGGACTTGGCGGGCGGCAGGGATCCCTCGACGAGCACGTCCACCGCCGTGGACGGGCTGAAGGCGGCGCGCGCCTCCTCGGACACGGTCCTCACCAGGTCCGCGAGGTCCACCGACGCCTGCGTGGCCTGGTAGGACGTCAGCGCGGACTTGTCGCCGAGCAGACGCGCGAGCTTCCCGTTGAGCTCCGCGACGGTCTTGCGCAGCTTGTCGAGTCGCTCGATGAACTTGGGGTCGTCCTTGGGCGCGGAGAGCACCAGCGCCTCTGTCACCGAGGACATGGTGATGGCG
>CAZTZW010000425.1:0-2894 GCA_964618085.1 uncultured Elusimicrobia bacterium | reverse complement strand
GAGCAGGTCCGCCCAGGCGCGCGGGTCGCGCGCCTTCGGGCCGACGCGCACCAGCGCGCGCGCGCAGGGGCGGATCTCCGACGGGGACGGGGAGCCGTCGGCCGTCAGCTCCCCGCGCACCGGGATGCCGCGCTCGCTCAGGAACCCGGCGAGAGCGCCCCCGGCGTCGCCCTTCAGCCGGACCGTGAGGAGGAGGCCGCGGCGCGACCATTCCGCCTTCTTCTCGGCGTAGCGCACGGCGAAGCGCAGCGCGGCCCCGCAGGCCGCGGCGTCGTCCGCCGCCAGTTCCAGCGACAGGGCGGGGCGGGGCGTCGCGAAGGCGAGGTCCACGCAGGCCTTCGCGGTCTCGGGCGTCATCGCCGCGCCGCCGCGCGCCAGGAAAAGGACGTGGGTCGCGGGCCCGCGCCAGTTCAGGAGCCCGGTCTCGACGAGCTCCCGCGCGAGCGCGTCCGCGTCGAACGCGTCGGCCAGCGCGCCCAGCGGCGCCAGTCGCGCGCGCAGCGCGTCGCCAGGAGGCAGGCCGCGCAGGAAGCGCTCGTACTCCTCGACGGTGAGGCGGGCCATGCGCCCCGACGGCCCGGCGACCAGCACCGTCTTCCCGACCCGCCGCGCGCGATGCGGCCCCACCGAGCGGTGAGCGGCGACGGGCGCGGCCCAGTCGGCCAGGCGCGTCACTCGCCCCTCCGGGCCTGCTCCAGTAGCTTGGCGACGTCCTCGCGCCGGTCCGCGGCGACCGTCGGTTCGAGCATCTCCAGCGGGTCCTCGGGCGCCGCCGGGAAGCCTTCGGCCAGCAGGCGCGACGACAGCGCGCGCGCGGCAGGACCCGCCGCCTTCAGCCGGCTCTGGCGCCAGGAGTGCGAGAGCGCCTCGTCGAGCAGCTCGGCCAGCAAGGCCGGGGCGCCGCGGCCCTCCACCTCGACGAGCCAGCGCGCGCCGGCGGACTCCAGCGTCGCGACGCCGCGCTCCCCGAGCGCCAAAGCTCCCGCCGCGATATCCGCTTTCGCGTACAGCGACTTCGGGACGCGCGCCGAGGCCTTCACGCCGCCCCCCGCTTGCCGCGGTCTTCCCAGTTGCGGCGCTGCTCCGGCGCGAGCGTGGGCGAGGCCTCGGCTTCGGCGAGCAAAGCGGAGATCTCGGCGTCCACCTCGGGCGGCAGGCCCTCCTCGGAGCGCGCGAGCTTCGCGTCGGCGTGCGCGGCGAGCTTCAGCGCCTTGGTCAGCAGCGCGGCCTCCGGCATGCGGCCCCGTTTGCGCACCGCGGCGCGGCGGCGTTCTCCGTCGTAAGCGGCCCAGAACGCGGCCTTCAGCCCCTTCCCCCCGCCCGGCTTGGCGGTGAGGACCGCGGCCAAGCTCTTGCCCTTGACGTCGAGGCGGACGTGCGCGCGCTCGAGCAGCCGGTAGGCCGCGCCGCGGAAGGCCTCGCGGTCCCCGCCGCGCGGGAGGAGGACCGTCTCAGACATGCGCGGGGTCGCCGGCCGCGGCGATGGGCTGGTAGGGGTTGTCGGAGAGCGTGACGGCGCGCGCGGCGGCGACCGGCGCGATGTCGGGCGCGCCCAGGTGCTTGATGTAGGAGCGGTGCACGCCGACGCACTGGTCCTTGTACTGACACGACGTCCGGCACCCGTCGAGCCAGGTGACCTTGAAGCCGGCGAGCGTGCGCCACACGCGCGGCCACAGACGCGTGGGCACGGTGCACAGCGAGAAGTGGTAGAGGCGCGCGTCCTTGAAGCCCGCCAGCTTCTCGAAGTTGCGGTCGATGGCGGCGGCGGCGTCGCTCTGGGTGAAAAGGAGGCGGTCGCGGTACTTCTCGGCGAAGCCCTCGACCTCCTCGAAGAGGAATACCACGCGGTCCACCCACGGGAAATCCTTGAGCAGGAAGTCGAGCAGGCCGTCCAGGTACTTCACCTGCACCTTGGTCATGATGATGCGTATCTCGACGAGCTGGCCGGGGCGGCGGTGCAGGGCCAGGTTGCGCAGTCCGGCGACGGTGTCGTCGAAGGATCCCGGCGTGCGCGAGATGCTCTCGTGCGTCGGCGCGTCGTAACCGAACATCGGCACCGCGATCTCGAAGGGCTTGTAGCCGATGCCGCAGGTGCGGCGCGTGAAGTCGGGGTCGGCGAACATGCGGCCGTTGGAGAGCAGGCGGATGAGGTTGGACGGGAACTCGCGCCGGATGAGGGCGAGTATCTTGAGGAAGTCGGGATGGAGGGTCGGCTCGCCGCCGGTGAGGTTGAAGTAGTCGCGCACCTCGTCGAACTTCACGAAGGTCTGCAGGCCGCGCTTGTAGTCGTACACCTTCTTGGCCAGCGCCTCGTACGAATAGCGGTCCGTCGTGTGCCGGAACCCCTCGACGGGGTTGCTGCAGAACACGCAGCCGATATTGCATTGAGGCCAGATGGGGAAGTCGGGCATCAGTCGACCGCCCGCCGCCGCGCTTGCGCGGCGGATATGGGTGAAAGAGACGCATCGCCGTTCCGATGCGTCTCTGGCCAGATGGGGAAATCAGGCATAGATCAGCCGGCCGCCCCCGATCCGCGCCGGGCCGCGCGGGCCGCCGCCGGGTACATACTGTGGCCGGCCACAGTATGTATCCACTTCATGCCTTCACCGCCGACTTCACCGGCATGAACTCGGAGTCGTCGTAACGTCGGAGGTATTCCTTCCAGATGCCCTCGCACGAGTCGTAGAGGGAGCAGCCCTCGCACTTGGCGGTCTTGCCGCGGCCGGCCTTCACGCGGGAGGCGCCGACGTCCTCGTTCTTGAAGTCGGGCGCCCAGTGGCGCGTGCGGAAGGTCTGTACCTCGCGTATCTCGGAGATCTGGTCGAGGTGGTCGGGGAAGTGGCACAGCGGCACGTAGCGCGCGACGAAGTCGCGCGTGCCGCCCTTCCTCCCGA
>CAZTZW010000424.1:0-2895 GCA_964618085.1 uncultured Elusimicrobia bacterium | reverse complement strand
TGGCGGTGGTGGTGCCGTCGCCCGCCTTGTCGTTGGTCTTGGAGGCCACCTCGCGGACGAGCTGGGCGCCCATGTTCTCGTAGGGGTCCTGGAGCTCGATCTCCTTGGCGATGGTGACGCCGTCGTCGATGACGACGGGCGAGCCGAACTTCTTCTCGAGGACGACCGCGCGGCCCTTGGGGCCGAGGGTGACCTTCGTCGCGTTCGCGAGCTTGTCGACGCCGTCCTTCATCTTCTTGCGGGCGTCATCGCTGAAAATAATCTGCTTAGCCATGTTTCTGTGTCTCCTCTATATAGTGGGGTGCGCTTACTTCAGGATGCCCAGGATGTCGTCCTGGTGCATGATGAGGTAGTCCTCGCCGTCGAGCTTGATCTCGTTGCCGGAGTACTTCCCGTACAGGATCTTGTCGCCGGGCTTCACGTCCATCGGGAGGACCTTGCCGTCATCGGAGGTCTTGCCCTTGCCGGTGGCCACCACGAGGCCCTCCTGCGGCTTCTCCTTCGCGCTGTCGGGGATGATGATCCCGCTGCGCTTCATCTCTTTGGCCTCGATGGGCTGGACCAGCACGCGGTCGCCCAGAGGCTGGATCTTCACTTTGGTCATCGTCGCTTCGGCCATCTTTGATTCCTCCGTGGAATATACGTCTAAGAACTCGGAGGGCGTGGATGCTGGCACTCGCCCCCTTCTGTTGCTAATTATACCCCAGAAGGCCGAAAGCTGTCAATCGCTTTCATGGAGTGCTAGTTAAGAGTTAACCAGGGGGACAGACTCTCCAGTTAACTCATCGACGAGTTAACTGGAGAGTCTGTCCCCCTGGTTAACTCAGTGCTGGGCGCCGGGGAAGACTTGGGGGCGTAACTTCGCCCGCGCCTGTGGGGGGGGGGCGGGCGCGGGCGGGGGGGGCTCGAGGTAGGGGGGGACGGCCGGGGGCTCGTCCTGGGTGAAGGCGCCGGGAGGCGGCGGGGCGGCGTCGACGCGCGGGACGCGCTCGGGGAGGGGCATGCGCACGGGGGCGGGCTCGGGGTCCACGGCGACGACGGGCGGCGGGACCGGGGCGGCGACCGGCAAGGACGCCGGGACGGGCAAAGGGGCTGGAGCGGGAGCGGCTTCCTCGAGCGGGACGATGATCTCCCCCGCGCCGATGCCGTCCGGCTTGGTGCCGTCGAGGCGGTGGAAGTCCTGCTCGAGGCGGCGGATGAGGGCGAGGGCCTTGGTGAGCGAGACCTCTTTCTCCGAGAGGTCGCGGGAGAGCTTGTCCACGAGGCGGTTGCGGATGGCGAGGTCGTTGGACGCCTCGTTGAGCTTGCGGCGGACGGCCTCCAGTTCGAAGCGGGCTCTCTCGGCGGAGGCGCGCTGCTCCTCCAGGGCGGCGTCGCGGGCGCCGAGAGTCTCGCGCGCGCCGGCGGCGTCGGCGAGGGCCTTGGACAGCCGTTCCTCGACCTCGGAGAGACGGGCCAGCCTCGAATCGGACGTGGCGGCGCGCTCGCGCAGGGCGGCCAGTTCCTCACGGGCGGCGGCGAGCTGGCGTTGGAGGCCGATGGCGAGCGCGCGCTCCTCGCGGCGCGCTTCGAGCTCCTTCATGAGGCCGGAGACGTGAGAGAAGAGTCTTGCCCCCGTCTGGTCGAGCATGGCGTCCACGTCTCCGGCGGCGGGCGGCGCGGCGAAGCTGGAGGGCGGAGGCGGGTCGACCATCCGCGCGCGCGTCTCCAGGATCCGCGCCAGGTCCTCGAACTCGCCGGCGCGGCGCCAGTTCTTCTCGAGGATCTCCCCCTCCGCTGGGCAGACCAAGGTCGTCAGGCCGAAGCCCTGCGTGGCGGCGAGTTCCTCGGGCTCGAAGGAGCCGGGGACCTCGCCTTTCAGATAGACCCAATAGCGCATGTTCAGAGCTCCGGGGGCTGCGGGGGATCGTTGAGGCGGTGGAACTTGGCCAGGAACTCGCGCATCTCCTGGCGCAGCAGAGAGACGTCCTGGTCGGTGAGGGATTTGGCCTGGAGCAGGCGCTCGGCGGACGCCGATGCCTGGCGGCGCAGCTCGGCCAGCGCGCCGGCGGCCTCCGCGTGGAGCTGCTTGTAGCGGCCGGCCTCCGCCTCGAGCAGTTCAATGCGGCGGCGGGCGTTCTCCAGGTCGCGCTCGGCGTTCTCGCGGCGGCCGCGCTCCAGGTTGTGGAAGCCGTCGAGCATGGTCTCGTGCGCGGCGCGGCGTTCGGCCTCGGCGCGCGCTCCGTCGCGCTCGCCCTCGACGCGCTCCTTCTCCAGGCGCAAAGTCGTCTCGCGGGTCTCGGCCTCGAGCAAGGCGTCCTCGTAGCGGCGGCCGGCGTCTTCGAGACGCCGCTCGAACTCCAGGGCGAGACGCAGGAGGCGGTCGAGGCGGGCGCGCAGGGCCTCGTTCTCCTTGGCCAGGTCCTCCAGGCGCGGGTTGGGGCCCGCCTCGGACGGCGGCGGCACGACCGGGTCGCGCAGGTCCACGCGTCCCGCGAGGTCGGCGATGGGCTTGAGGTGCGGGTAGCCCTGCCAGCGCAGGTCGCCGAGCCAGTCCGGGTCCTTGGAGGAGGCCATCCCCCCAAGCATAGGTCGGGAGTGTTACGAATTCAAGGCGGATTTGACCGGCTCTTCCTCAATAGTTACAGTACCGCCATGGCCCGGCGACAGCTCATTCTGGTAGTGGACGATGAACACGATTTCCGGGCCATCGTCAGCCACGTGCTGGACCGCGGGGGCTACGACGTGGTGAGCGCGGGCAACGGCGAGGACGCCCTCAAGATGTTCGAGGACTACACCCCGGACCTCGTCGTGCTCGACGGCAACCTGCCGGACATGGACGGCATCGACGTGTGCCGCAAGCTGCGCCTCACCGAGAAGGGCAAGCTCGTCCCCGTGGTCATGTGCACCGTCCGT
>CAZTZW010000423.1:0-2912 GCA_964618085.1 uncultured Elusimicrobia bacterium | reverse complement strand
CCGGTGCGGCCTTCGACCTCGACGGCCAGGTCCTGGACGCGCACGTCGGTGCGCGGGGTCTCGGAGCGCTCGCGCGCCTCCGCGGCCAGGAGCTCGACCTCGGCCGCGGCGTCGTCCATCAGGTCGAGCGCGGAGTCGGGCAGTTGGCGGGACTTGATGTAGCGCGAGGCGAGGGCGACGGCGGCCTTCACGGTATCGAGCGCGATGGTGACGCCGTGCTTCTTCTCGTAGAGGGGCTTGAGCCCTTCGAGGACGGCCGCGGCTTCCTCCGCGTTCGGCGCGGCGAGGGGGATGGGCTGGAAGCGGCGCTCGAGGGCGCCGCTCTTCTCGATCTTGCGCAGCTCCTCGGAGGTGGTGGCGCCGATGACGGAGACGGAGCCGTCGGCGAGCGCCTCCTTGAGGATGTTGGCGGCGTCCATGTTGCCGTCCGCGGAGTCGCCGGCGCCGACGATCTTGTGGATCTCGTCGATGAAGAGGATGACGCGGCCCTCGGACCTGCGGGCTTCCTCGATGACGCCCTTCATGCGCGCCTCGAAGTCGCCGCGGTTGGACGTGCCCGCCACGATGGCGTCGAGGTCGAGGCGGACGATGTTCTTGCCGGCGAGCTGGGGGATGAGGCCGTCGACGATCTCCTGGGCGAGGCCCTCGACGATGGCCGTCTTGCCCACGCCGGGCTCGCCGTGGATGAGGGGGTTGCTCTTCTGCAGGCGCAGGAGGACCTTCAGGACCTTGCGCAGGTCGCCGCGGCGGCCGATGAGGGGGCGCAGCTTGCCTTCCGCGGCGCGGCGCGTGACGTCGACGCCGAACTTGGAGAGGAAGGGGAAGTCCTTCCCGTCCAGGCCCGTCACGCCGCCGGCGTTCTCGGGGAAGGACGCGGGGTCGGGGCGCGCGCCCGGCGTCCCCATGCGGGCCGAGGCCTCGAAGAAGGCGCGCGTGAGCCGGATGCCGGCGCCCGCGCCCTCGGAACGCTTGCTCAGGGACTCGCGGAAGGTGCCCAGCGTCAGCTCCTCGCGGATCATCTGGGCCAAGGTCGGCGGTATCTCGAAGCGGCGGTCCACGGCGAAGTAGGCGTTGCGCAGCCAGGCCAGGCCCTCGCGGGCGCGGTCGACGCGCTGCTGGAGCTGCTCGGGCGGGAGGTTGACGTAGTCGCGCTTGCCCGAGAGGCCCTCGGACGCGGCCTTCTCGGAGGCGCGCAGGGCGTCGGCGGCGACTTCGAGGAAGGCGTTGGCCTGGAGCACGTTGACGAGCTCGCGGGCGCGGGCGATGGCGCCGTTGGAGGGGCGGATGCGCGCGTACAGGGCCTTGGCGCTCTCGAAGCGGGCGGCGGCCTTCAGGCGGTCGAGCGCGTCGGTCGAGTTCATCAGGCGCGTGGCGGCGACGGCCTCCGCGTGGGCGGCGCGCAGCGGCTCGTCCTCGGCGCCCTCGCCGCCCTGCGCGCGCGCCGGCAGGTCAGAGAGGATGACCGTCTCGTTGTGGAGCATGGCCACGAAGCCCCAGCGCGCGAGCTCGGTCATGGCCGCGTTCGCCTCGGCCGCGGACAGCCCGGACTCCGCGGCGGCCGCGGCGACGTCCTCGGGCGTGACGCGGGCGCCGACCTTGGCGATCTTGTAGAGCTTGCCGCCGAGGATGGCGGCGGCGCCTTCGTCGCCCTTCTCGTCCTTGGCGGGGCGCGCGTAGCCCTGGCGGCCCTTGGCGGCGGGGTGCTCCTTCAAGAAGTCCAGGATGGCGATATAGCCCCCGAGCGCGGCGTCGTCGCTGACGGGCTTGCCGTCGGGGCCCGCGGGGTTGAGCGTGTCGATGAGGGACTTCATCTTGGCGTGGACGACCGACGACATCGCGGGCGTGTGGCCGACCTCGTAGACCGCCTCGTTGAGCCACTCCAGGGCGGCGTCCACTTCGGTCATCATCTCACACAGCGCGTGCTTGGCGCGGGCCTGCGGCTCGAGGCCGGCGCGGTGGGCGCGCAGCATGTCGCCGATGGATTCGAGGACGGCGTTCTGCCTCAGCACGCGGGCCTCCGCCTCGCCGGCGGGACGGGGGCCGGAGGCCTTCCCGACCCGCGCGTAGACGGCGAGCGCCTCGTCGGCGCGCGTGACGGCGCGGGCGTGGTCGAGCGCGTCGCCGCTGGCGAGGAGGGCGAGGGCTTCGAGCGCGAGCGCGTCGGCCTTGGCCTCGTCGACGTCCGCGCCGGGGGAACGCTCGTCGGCGCGGGCGCGGAAGCCGAAGTGGAGCAGCATCACGAAATGACCCCGCGCGATGAGCCCGTGGAGCAAGATGCCGCCCTGTTCCCCGCTCAGGCCCGCGTCGCCCATGGCCTCGTGGATGACGGCCCAGGACACGCGCCGGCCCGCGGGAGCGCCTTCGCGCACGCGCGCGAGGAAGGCCTCGGTCTGTTCGGGGCGAGGCGTCCACTCCCCGCCCGGCGCGAGCGTGCCGGCGAGCAGGGCCAGCGGCGCCCACGACGCGTCGAGGCCCAGCGCCTGGAGGGCCAGCACGCCGCCCACGGCCGCGGCGGCGAAGGCGGTCCGGCGTCCGTAGCGGGCGGCGAGGCGCGGCGCCGCGGGGACGGAGCGGGCGGAGGAGGCGTGCTTTGCGGGCGCGGCCAAGGCGGCGAAGCCGCCAGAGAAGGACGCGGCGACGGGCGCGTCGGAAGGCGCGGAGAGCTTCGTCGTGAGGTCGAAGGAGCGGGAGGACTCGCTCCGGGCGCCGGCGTCGGAGGCTTCCGGCGCGGCGTAAGCGGCCGCTCCGGCGTGGGCGGCTTCAAGGACCGCGACCGCGGGAGCGGCTGAGGGAGCGGCCGCGGGGGCGATGAGCGGCGCCGCCGTCAGGAGCGGCGCCGGAGCGGGGACGGCCGCGAGGGACGGCGGCGTGAGCGCGGCGGAGAGGCGGGGCGCGGCGACGACCGGCGCGAA
>CAZTZW010000422.1:0-2916 GCA_964618085.1 uncultured Elusimicrobia bacterium | reverse complement strand
ATTTTATCACGTCGGACTCAACCATCAAACTGTCCGAATTTCGGGGCTCAGGTCACTCGAGCTCACGACGTCTCCCCTCTAAACTAAGCCACGGTCAATTGTGGTTCCGAGGTGCTAAACTGGCACAACGGAGGCTTCAAAATGGCTCGGAAGCGATACACGGACGAACAGATCGTCACAATCCTGCGGGAAGCGGCGTCTGGCGCGAAGACGGACGATGTCTGCCGCAAATATGGCGTTCACCCGAACACGCTCTACGCGTGGCGTGAGAAGTTCTCGGGAATGAACGTGCCCGACATTAAAAAGCTGAAGGCGCTCGAAGAAGAAAACCGTAAGCTGAAGGCCATGGTTGCCGAGCAGGCGCTCGAAATCCGGGCCGCCAAGGAACTGCTCTCAAAAAACTGGTAAGGCCCAAGGCAAAGCGTGCTGCGGCTAGCCACGCGGTGAAGACCTTGGGCCTGTCCCAGCGGATGGCGTGTCGCGTGACCGGCCTTTGCCGAGCCACGTGGCAGTATCATCCTAAGCCTGAAAGCGCTGAGAACAAGGCGCTTCGTCGCCGCATCTGCGAGCTCGCGGCGCAGCGCCGGCGCTTCGGTAGCTTCCGCATCTGGCGGCTGCTGCGGCGCGAGGGCTTCAAGGTCAATCGCAAGCGCGTGGAACGGCTCTACGGCGAAGAACGGCTGTCTCTGAGGCTCAAGCGTCGTAAGAAGCAGGCGGCGGCGGTGCGAGTGCCGTTACCCAAGCCGACGGCGCCTAATCAGGTCTGGTCGATGGATTTCGTTTGGGACTATCTGCGCGGAGGACGTAGGCTCAAGATGCTGACAGTCGTCGATGACTTTACTCGGGAATGCCTGGCCGTCGAGGTTGATTTCGGCATCGGCGGACGACGCACGGCGCTGACGCTGGAACGACTCATCGAGAGGCGCGGGAAGGTCGCGGCAATCAGAAGCGACAACGGCCCGGAGTTCGCAGGCAACGCGATGGACGGTTGGGCCTACGGCAAAGGCATCAAGCTCGACTTCATCCGTCCGGGCAAGCCTAACGACAACGCGTTCATCGAGAGCTTCAACGGCAGACTGCGAGAGGAATGTCTCAACGACAACCAGTTCCTGACGTTGGCTGAAGCGCAAATAGTGATCGAATCGTGGAGAAAGGACTACAACGAAGAACGACCGCACGGCTCTCTGGGTGGCTTAACGCCACTAGAGTTTGCTGAACTTCAAACGGCCCTCAAACCACAACTAGCTGTGGCCTGAAAAGAGGGGAGACGTCGAAGAAGCAACTGCTTTTCTTAAATGGACCGCCGATCCAGCACTCGAAGCTGAGCCCCTTCCAATAAAGAGTCGCGACAACCTCTACCGACATAGCAAGGACGGGAAAGAAGTCGCGATCAGAATGGGATCGATCCATTCAGTGAAGGGTGAGACGCATACCGCGACCCTTGTCCTCGAAACACACTGGAACGATTACAACTTGCACAAGTTGGTGCCGTGGCTTATTGGTGATAAAGCTGGCAGCGGCCGGGAAGGACCTCAACAGCAAACTCGGTTAAAACTACACTACGTTGCAATGAGCCGTCCAACACATCTACTCTGCCTCGCGCTCAAAAAGGACAGTTTTCACGATGCGTCGGGTAATCTTGATGAATCTCTTATTGCGAAGGCCAAGCATCAAGGGTGGGACGTCAGCATCATCGCCTAAGGAACGGGCGCAGGCCAACTACGCAAGGCTCGAAGTCATCCGAAGCTGGAAACGGCGTTATATTCCCCCAATCAGGCGAAATTAGCTATCATTGACCTACAGGCTCATAACCTTGAGGTCGCTGGTTCAAATCCAGCCCCCGCAACCGATTTAGTCGACTTCGAACCCGTAACGAGAAATGTCGGGACCAGCCCTCAGGCGACAGCCTGGGGGTTTTGTGTTTTAATATGCGCATGAGAACCTTCCGCGGCCGCGCCTTGACGGCCGTAAGGCCGGCGCCATGAACTTCGACCTCGGCGTGCTCGCGTTGGCCCTGTTGTGCGCCGCGACCGGCTACCGCTCCGGCGCGGTGCGGCAGGTCTCGTCCTGGCTGGGGCTGGCCGCCGCCTACTTCTGCGCCCGGCCGTTGACCGCGGCGTGGGCGGGCCCGGCGGCCTCGTCGCTGGGCTGGTCCCCGGGCGTCACGATGGCGGGTCTCACCGTGACGCTGTGGGTCATCCTCTACATGGGCGCCAGCCAGATCGCCCGCGTCGTGCTCAACGTTCTCGAGCCGGGCGAGGAGCGCGGCCCGCTCGACAAGATGCTGGGCGCCGTCGCCGGAGCGGGCAAGGGCGGCGCGATAGCGCTGGCCGTCGTGTCGGTCCTTCTGGCCCTGGAGAAGCCGCTGCAGGGGCTGGGCGTGGACATGACGAAGCGCACCGAGGGCTCTCACGTCATGGCGTTCGCGCGGCAGCACCGCCTGGTGGGCTCGCCGCGCGAGCAGGCTTCCGCCGCGGCGTCGAAGGCCGTGGAGAAGGGCGTCGAGGCCGGAGAGAGAGCGCGCGGCGCGGCGGCGGCGTTGAAAGTCCCGGCCCAGCGATAGGCCATCATGACGGGCCGCGAGGAGAACTTCTGCGCGAAGTTCTGCGTCCTCTCGGAGAACGTCCGCCACCACATAAAGGAGGAGGAGGGCGAGCTGTTCCCCCAGGCGAAGAAGACGAGCATCGACTTCGACGCCTTGGGCGCCCGCATGCGCGAGCGGAAGGAGGAGCTGATGCGCGACGGCGTCCCGCCCGGCGCCGAGGACCGGATGGTCGCGACGGCGGGATTAGGAGAAAGCCCCGCGCGCAGGGCGGTGAAGACCCTGACGGTGCCGCTGCGCGCGGCGCGGCGGGGCCGCAAGCACTGAGACCCGGCGGCGGGCGCGCGGGCGCGCGCGCGCGCCCCCCCCCGGGG
>CAZTZW010000421.1:0-2921 GCA_964618085.1 uncultured Elusimicrobia bacterium | reverse complement strand
TTGAAGCCCTCGAGCAGCTCGAGCTTGTACTTCTCCCCGCGGGCCTCCCAGTACTTCTTGGACTCCTCGTAGGTGACTTCCTGGCCGGAGAACGGGTGGTTGCCCTCGACGATCTGGAGCATCTTGCGCTCGATCGCCTTGAAGTCCGTCTCCGCGAAGCGGTGCTCCGACTCGAAGTCGTAGTAGAAGCCGTTCTCGATCGCGGGACCGATGGTGATCTTCGTCCCGGGGAACAGCTCCTGGACGGCCTGCGCGAGGACGTGCGCCGTGGAGTGACGCAGCGCGTCGAGCGCCTCCTGGGAGTTCGGATCGGCGGCGTGGACGATGTCGACTGCGGGCATCTTAGACGGGCTCCAAGGGCAAAAAAATGGTGCCCAGTACAGGATTTGAACCTGTGACCTTTCCCATGTCAAGGGAACGCGCTACCACTGCGCCAACTGGGCACGAAAACCGGAAAAAAGAGCGGGACGCCTGGTGAATTGATAGCATTTTGCACGTCGCAGGTTCAACGCAAGTCTAGCGTCCTGTTGTTACGGAGTCAAGAAGGACGGACGCTAAGCTCGGTAACACTTCCTTATTAGCGGTATTCCAAGGAGATGACATGGCTTGGTTCTGGGTCGGCGCGGCGGGCCTCCTCGAGGTGGCGTGGGCGGTCGGGCTGAAGCTCTCCGACGGGTTCCGCCGTCCGGTCGTCTCGGCGTTCACGGTGCTCGGCATGATCCTCAGCTTCGTCCTGCTCTCGCAGGGCATGCGGACCCTGCCCGTGGGCACGGCTTACGCGGTGTGGACGGGCATCGGCGCCGCGGGGACCGCCGCCGTCGGGATCCTGGTGCTCGGCGAGCCCGTCACGGCCGCGCGGCTGGCGTGCCTGGGACTCATCGTCGCCGGCATCGCGGGCCTGAAGCTGCTGAGCTAGCGGTCGAGCCGGCGGCCGTCGAGGTCGAGGCGGAAGAACTCCTCGATGAACTCCGCGCCGTCGCGGCGCAGAACGAAGCCCCGCAGGCGGTCGCCCTTGGGGTCGAGCGTGAGGTTGCGGGCGTAGACGGTGCCGTTGGCGGGGTAGCGCCAGCGCCAGCGCTGCTCGCCCCGCGCGTCGAAGGCCAGCACGACGGCGTCGAAACCGCCGTTCCCGTTGGCGACCGTCGCCATCACGTACGCCGCGCCCGTCACGTCGGTGACCGAGGCCGCGGGACGGCACTGGCCGTAGGGCTCTGGCGCCGCCTCCCAGAGCATCCGGCCGTGCGCGTCCCAGCGCACGACGAAGCAGCCCTTCTTGCGCGCGCCCGCCAGCGCCGCTCCGCCGTCGGAGGTCACGCCCAGGGCGGTCGCCTCCTCACCTTGGCCGCGGCCGTAGGTCTCGCTCCACAGGAGGCCGCCCTCGTGGGAGACGCGGCGCACGACGACCTGGCCGGCCGCCGTATGATGCGCCGGCTCGGCCGCGTATAAGAAGGAACCGCGCGACGCCGAGATGACAGCGTCGTCGCCCGCGTTACGCGCGTGCTCGGCGGACGCCGTCGCCGCGAGGAGCAGCATCGCCAGAGCGGTCTTCATGGCGTGATGTTACCTTAAGCGGCACGAGCTCGACCAGGATGAGCTGGGGGCGGCAGAACAGGCGCACGCGCGGGGCGAAGTGGCCTTCGCGGCCCAGGCCGCGGGAGAGCACGACGGTCAGGCCCTCGAACGCGTGCACGCCGCCGGCCGCGATGCGGCGCGGCATGCGCGTGAGGGTCACCACGGGGCCGAAGAACGGGAGCGCGACCTGGCCGCCGTGGGTGTGGCCGGTGAAGAGGACGCCGACGTTCGAGCCCCGCAAGACGAAAGCGGCGTCCGGCCGATGGCTCAGCGCCGCGACCGCGTCCGCGCCCTTGGCCTGGCGCGCGCGCAGCGCGGCGAAGTCGGGGCCCAGACGGTAGTCGTACAGCCCGAAGCCGACGAAGCCCAGCTTGCCGCCCGCGGTCGGGAAGACGGGCGAATGCCCCTCGATCCACTCGAAGCCCGTGCGCCGCGCGAAAGCCTCGGGCTCGAGCCCCCCGTCCACGTCGCCGCCCACGAAGAGCTTCGCGGTCTTGGCCTCGAAGCCGCCGAGGTAGTCGTAGACCTGCGCCTCCAGCGACGGGTGGTTGAGCACGTCGCCGGTGAAGACGACGAAGTCCGGCGCGAAGGCGTTGCTCGCCTCGCGCGCGCGGCGCTCCATGTCCCGGATGCCGTCGGTCTGCAGATCGGTCAGGTGGGCGACGCGCACCGGACGCTTGAGCCCCGCGACCTCGACGGTGGCGCGCGTGACCTCCAGGCGCGTCTGCTCCCCCACCTCGCCGTGCCACTTGAAGGCCAGCAGGGCGGCCGCGGGAACGAGCCAGACGCCGCGCCGCATGAAGGCGGCGTGGACCGCGAGCGCCAGCGGCGCGGTCACCGTCGCCGTGGTCCAGGCGACCCGCGCGAGCAAAGCGAAGCCGCGGATGTCGGGCATGAGCACCCAGCCGAGCGTCCAGCACGACAGGGCGAGCAGAGCGCCCCCCGCCGCGGCGAGCTTCCCGCCCCGGCGTCCGCCCCACCACGCCCCCGCGAAGGCGGTGGCGACGACGAGCAGGCCGACGGCCAGCAGCAGGACGCGAAAGGGGCTGCCCGTGAAGTCCATGGGCCCTTACTGCTTCCCCCGCCCCGGACTTACGCGGCGCCACAGCGGGAGCGGGCCCGAAGGCGGGGCCGGGTCGCGGAACAGCGGGTCGGGGTTGTTCTGCCAGAGCAGCCGAGGCGCCTCGACGCCGGCCGGCGCGTAGCGCCCCGACGCCGCGAGTTCTCGTACGCGCGCGTCGAGGACGGGCGAGAGGCGCAGCCACGGCGAGGGGAACAGCCAGTCCGGCTCGGCCGCGAGGTCGTACACCGGCTCCAGGCCCGTCGCGAACATCAGCGAGAGCGAGTCC
>CAZTZW010000420.1:2422-2929 GCA_964618085.1 uncultured Elusimicrobia bacterium | reverse complement strand
CTGGCGTCGCGCGACTGGAAGGAGCAGAAGATCCTGCACCGCGACCTCATCATGGGGGTCTTGTTCGCGGCGGTGTGCTACGGGCTGATGCTGGGCTCGACCATCATGGGCGCGCTCGGCCTCTCGGACGTCTACTACAACTGGGCGTTCTACCGCGACCTGCTCTGGCACCTGGCGGCGACCGTGGTCGCGGGCATGGGGCTGTGGCGGGCGCGCATCTGGCCCGCGGGCGACGCCAAGCTGTACATGTTCCTCGGCCTGCTCCTCCCGCTGCTCTCCATCTCGGGTTCCTTCCACGGGGGCTGGTTGTTCCTGTCAGTGCTCATCAACGTGTTCCTGCCCGCCTGCGCCTGGGTGTTCGTCTCGGAGCACGTGCCCCAGCGGCATATCGGTTTCGCCAAAGTCTGCTGTACCGGCTTCAACCCGCTTGATCCCCTCGGTTGCATTGACTGCCAGATATTTGACCGTGGTTCCTGGGTTTTGCGCAGAGAATTTTGCTGCCCACTC
>CAZTZW010000420.1:0-2412 GCA_964618085.1 uncultured Elusimicrobia bacterium | reverse complement strand
GTCGTGGCCTACCTCTGGCAGAGCCGCCTCCGCCACCAGAGCGACTTCTTGGCCAAGCTCGGCCTGCGCCGCGGCTTCGACTTCGCGCGCGAGGCGGCCTGGACGCTCGCCGTCGAGGCGGCCGGGCGGATGCGGGCGGACCTCCGGCACGTCGTGAAGCATCCTTCGGACCTGCTCTGGGGCGTCGTGTCGTGGGCCTTCTCCATGTTCCTGATGGCTTTACTCTCGGTCGGCCTCAAGGGCATCGTGGCCGCGCCGGCGGCGCGCACCGCGCTGTGCTTCATCTTCATGTTCGTCTGGATGCGGGCGAACGCGACGCTCGGCCGCTGGGCGACGCCCACGGTCGCGGCGGTGTGCTTCGCGGTGGGCTGGGCGGGCCGCACGCCCGACTTCCAGGCGGACCTCTTCCACGCCGTGGGCGCGCTGTCGGTGTTCGGCGTGTTCCTGTGGCTGGGCATGCGCTGGACCGTGGGCATGATGGCCGGCCAGATCGGCATGCTCGTGCTGCCCCTCATCGGCATGGCCTTCGGCTTCGTGCCCATGCTGTTCTGGCGCGCGTGGTCGGGCCTTTCCGTCTTCGGCGGCCTCATCCCCTTGGCCGCGCTCGGTCTGTTCTTCGGCCTGTGCTACGTATTCGTGCGCATCTGGGAGGACGAGGACCATCCCGACGTGCCGCCCGGAGACCTCCTGGCTTTCATGGTCCCGCACCCGCGCTTCCTCGAACGCTTGGAGAAGGAGGACCCGAAGTTCTACGCCAAGCATTTCGAGGACAACTACGCCGACGGACTGACCTTCGCCCAGGTCGACGCGCTGAAGAAGTGGTGCGGCCGCAAGAAGGTGGACCTCGTGCCGCTCAACCACACCATGTCCTTCGCGCATTGGATCTTCCTGGGCTACTTCCTGGCCTGGCTCCTGGGCGGCCACGTTTTGGGTAGAATCCTGGCGGTGCTATGAGACTCGACGAGAACGACTGGGCGGTCTCGGGCGGGACGGGCGCCGGCTGGCGCGTCGTGATGAGCCTGCGCGAGCGGCACACGCTCGCGCGCGTGCGCGCGGCCGCCGCGGCGCTGGCCAAGGCTCCGGCGGGCGTGCGCAAGGCGGAACTGCGCGCGGGCTTGGCGCGCTTCCTGGCCAAGGACGCGCCGGAGCGCCGCCGCCTGCTCTCCGACCCCGCGCTCGACTACTGGCTGCACCTGCGCGAGCGGCATTTCGCCGCGGACCCCGCGAGCGCCGAGGACTGGTCCCTGCACTACGGCCTTTTCGCCTGCTTCCCGCTCTCGGCGGCCTGGCGGCGCGGCGAGAAGGCCTCCTTCGTCGCGGCGCTCGACCCCGGCGGGCGCCTCCACCTGCCCGACAGTCCGTGGTCGGTGGGCTTCGGCGAGGAGAAGGGCCGCCGCCGCGTCGAGGTCCGCTGCGCGCCCGACGCGCTGACCTTGACCGTCGAGGGCCTCAAGCCCGCCGTCCTGCCGCGCCGCGCCTTCGAGGCGGCGGGCCCCGAGGGGACCCTCGTCGGCGCCGCGAGCCTGCGCCGCGCGCCCGAGGCGGCGCCCGGCCTCTACAGCGAGCACCTGTCCTGGCTCCTGAGCCACGGCGTGGTCATGCACGGCATGGCCCATCCGGAGGCGAAGGAGGAGGAGCGCTTCGTCTCCGTCATCGCCGCGGCGCTGGCGCAGATGCGCGAGCAGGACCCCGGCCTGCACGCCGAGCTGCTGGAACTGACGCGCGTGGTGATGCCGCTCCAGGCGTCGTCCTCCATGGCCAGCGTCAGCTCCTCCTACGTGAGCATGCGCGGCGTGCTCTGCCTCTCGCACTCGGACTCGGTCGTCCTCCAGGCGGAGACCCTGATCCACGAGTTCTGCCATCAGAAGATGAACCAGCTCCTGGAGGTGGATCCCCTGCTCGAGCCCGGCCAGGGCGGGCAGGTGTTCTACTCCCCGTGGCGCAAGGACGCGAGGCGCCTGCGCGGCCTCCTGCTGGGCGCGCACGCTTTCATCAACGTCGCGAGTCATCTTCTCAAGGCGCTGTCACGGGACTCTTACCGCAAGGAGGCGAGCGTGGACGCCATGGTCAACGTGGCCCTGCGCGCCGAGCAGAGCGAGGACGCCCTGCGCACCGTGCTGCTCCACGCCGACCTCACCGAGTTCGGCGCGCGCTTCACCAACCGCCTGTGGCGCGAGCTCTCGGCGGTGCGCCACGGGATGCTGTGGTTCCCGCCCGCCTTGCTCGAGGAGGCCCGCGCCGCGCAGGCCGCCCACCGCGCCCAGTGGGCCCTGCACGGCACCGGCCTGCACAAAGCCGAGGCCTTCGCCGACCGCGTGGTCCGCGCGCCCTTCCTCACCCCGGGCGAGGCGCCGGAGAAGCCCGCATGAACGCGACCGAGCGGCGCGAGCTGCTGGCGGCGGCGGCCGAGAC
>CAZTZW010000419.1:0-2929 GCA_964618085.1 uncultured Elusimicrobia bacterium | reverse complement strand
CGGGGCGCCCGCCGCGCGCGCGACCGCGGCGATGGCCAAGGAGCGGGAGAGGCCCGACTTGGCGACCTTGATGTTGACGGCGGTGGCCGCGCCCAGGGTCAGGACCTTCAGCGCGGCCTCTGGCGCGGCGACGCTCTCGTCGGCGGCGACGGGCACGGGGCAGCGCTTGGCGACGAAGGCCATCCCGGCGAGGTCGTCCTTGGGCAGGGGCTGCTCGAGCAGGTCCACGGGGGCGAGCTTCATCGCCGCCTCCGTCAGCTTCAAGGCCCCGGAGCGGGTGAGGCCCTGGTTGCCGTCGAGGAGCAGGCGGGCCTTGGGCGCGCCGCGCGTCGCGGCCTTCAGACGGGCCAGGTCGTCGGAGAAACGCCCCCCCACCTTCACCTTCAGCACGCGGAAGCCCTCGCGCGCGGCTTCGGCGGCCGCGGCCTCGGTGAGGGCGGGGTCGTTCCAGGCGGAGAGGGTGAGGTCGCTTTCCAGGACGCGGCCCGCTCCGCCGAAGGTCTCGCGCAAGGTCGTCCCGCCCTGGACGGCCAAGGCGTCGAGCAGCGCGCACTCGAAGGCGGCGACGGCGGGGCTCAGGTCCCCATGGCTCTTCCACGCGGCGTCGACCAAGGCGCGCCAGGAGCGCGCGTCGCGGCCGCGGGCGCCCGCGGCCAGGCGGCGCAGGGCGCGCTCGAGGGCGGCGGGCGAGAGGTGCTTGAGGGCGATGGAGGAGGAGGCCTCGCCGTAGCCCTCGGCGCCCCCGCGCAGGCGCAAGGTCAGCCCCACGTTGACGGTCGCGTCCTTGCGCCCTTGGGCGGTCACGAACGGGCGCTTGAGCGGGGTCGAGAAGGCCTGCACGCGGGCCGCGGCCACGGCGTAGGAGCTCATCGGCCGACTTTAGCAGATTGTGTTATGATACGCCCCATGATGAGACTCGTCCTGCTCGCGGGCCTCCTGGCCCCCCTTTCCGCCTCCGCGCAGTCCACGGCCACCCTGCGGGGCGTCGACGTGTACCGCTCCGCTGTGCTCGACTCGGCGCGGGCCGAATCCCTCTACGGCGCCAAGCTGCGCGAGTACGTCGCGCTCCGCAACTCCAAGCGGTCCGCCTCCGACGCGAAGGCCGAGGAGATCCGCCGCGGCATCGAGCAGGAGGCGCGCAAGCTGCCGGGCGTGGCGTTCGTCGCCCTGCGCGTCGTCGAGTACTTCACCTCCGTGGACCACGCGATGTACGCCACCTTCGACGTGGTGGACCAGGCCGACAGCGGCCGCCTGGCCTTCGCCCCCGCGCCCGCGCGCAAGCTCCCCGACCCCGCCGGCCTGCTGGCCGCCTGGAAGCAGTACTCCGAGCTCGGCTCCGCGCTCTCCCGCCAAGGCCGCATGGCCATCGACCGCCCCGACTGCCCCGGCTTCTACTGCCTCTGGGGCGGCGCCACGCCCGAACTCGACGCGCTCCAGAAGAAGTTCGTCGCCGGCGTCGTCTCGCAGTCCAAGCAGCTGCGCGAGGTGCTGGTATCCGAGGCCGACGGCGAGAAGCGCGCCGCCGCGCTCTACGTCCTCAGCTACGCCAAGGCCGGCGAGCAGGTGGTCGAGGACAGCCTGCGCGCGCTCAAGGACCCCGACGGACGCGTGCGCAGCGCGGCCCTCCAGATCCTCTCGGACGTGACCAACCATCACAAGGACGACCTGCGCGTCGACCTCGCCCGGGTGCTGCCCGCGCTCGACGACCCCCTCGGCAAGGTCCGCACCAAGGTCATGGGCCTACTCGTCTCCATGAGCGACGACAAGGCCCAGCGCTCCAAGATCCTCGGCGCGACCCCGCGCCTCGTCGAGCTGCTCAAGCTGCGCCAGCCCGAGAGCAGCGACCTGGCCTACACCGTGCTCGGCCTGGTCTCCAAGAAGGACCTCGATCGCCGCGACGTGCCCGCGTGGGAGAAGTGGGCCGCGGCGGCCGCTTCCGGCAAGGATGACTGAGGCTTCTTCTTCAGCCGGTTCGACGTTGCCGTGGCTGGACATCACTCACGGCGTAGCCCTTCGCGTGTCGGTCTCCACGGTGTGCATCAGCATCGGCATGTACTACCTGGTGACCGGCCGGCGAGACGCCAGCCTGGACCGGATGATCACCGGCGCGGTCCTCTGCCTGATGAGCTGCTTCGTCTTCGCGCTCTGAAGCGCTAGTTCCCGCGCCGCCGCTTGATCTCGTCCTGCATCTCGGACTCGAGGTCTTCCATCTCCTTGACCCCCTCGGAGACGGCGTCCTCGATGCGGTAGGGTTTTGCGGGAGTCACGATGACGGGCTTGGTCTTGGGGGCGGGCGGAAGTTCGACGGCCGGGGCCGGCGCAGGAGCCGGGGTAGGAGCCGGGGCAGGCTCGTCGTTCTCCATAGAGGGCGCCGCCTCGGCGGGCGGCGGGGTCGAGACGGCCGGCGCCCCGTCGAGGAAGCGGCGGGCGACCGAGGACTTCACGGAGAAGTTCACGCTCGTGATGGTGAGGCCGTCGGCGGCCTTGCGGGCCATCGAGGTGTTCACGCCGACGATGGCGCCCGTGCGGTCGATGAGCGGGCCGCCGGAGTTTCCGCGGTTGATGCTGGCGTCGGTCTGGAAGGCGTCCTTGCCCTTCACCCCGCCGAGGTCGGCGACGACCGTGCTGACCACGCCCTGGGTCAAGGTCCACAGGCCGCCCTGCTCGGGGTGGCCGATGGCGACCACGGGGTCGCCCGGCTCCACGTTGGAGTCGTCGCCCAAGGACAGCGCGCCGCCGCGCGGCGTCGAAGCGAGTTCGAGCACGGCGAGGTCGAGGCCCCGGTCGTACTTGGTCACCTTGGCCATGATGGGGTCGGTCATGTCGCGCTTGGGGTCGCCCGTGACCTTCGCGGGCTTGAGATAGACGCGGACGGTCCCGAACGGGCGGCCGGTGGCGTCGTTGACCACGACGTGGGCGTTGGTGAGCA
>CAZTZW010000418.1:0-2952 GCA_964618085.1 uncultured Elusimicrobia bacterium | reverse complement strand
GGGCCGAGCGGCTGCTCAGCCGCCGCGAGCCGGCCAAGGCGCTGCCCGCGGCCCTCGGAGCGGCCGCTCTCGCGGCCGCCGCGGTCATCGCCAATTGCTTCCGTCCAGGCGCTGCGGCCTCCACGGACGCCACCCGCGTCGAGGTCTGGAAGGCCGCGCTCGATGCTTTCTCCCGCCGTCCGTTCCTGGGCTGGGGCCCCGACGGCTTCGAGGACGCCTTCAAGCTGCTGCGCAGCGAGGCCTTCGTCTCTCTCTCGGGGAGCTCCGGGCATTATCAGGCTTACGCGCACAATGAGCTCCTGCACGTCCTCTCCGGCCTCGGGCTGCTCGGGACGGCGGCGTACGCCTGGCTGCTGGCGGCGCTGTACGCGGCCGCGCGCGGCGCTCTGGCCGACGCGAAGGGCCGGGGCCACGCGGCGGCGCTGACGGCGGGCTTGCTCGCGCTCGGCGTGAACCTCGCGCTCAACCCCGTCGCGCTCGAGGTCTGGGTCGCGGCGGCGGCCTGCGCGGGCCTGCTGGTCTCGAGGGTCTCGGACGCGGGCGCGCCCGCGCCGCCGCGTCCGCCGCTCGTGGTGCTCGCGCTCCTGGCGTCGCTCTCGCTGGCTCACGCCGGACGCTGCGCCTGGGCGGACGCGACCTTCAAGCGCGGGGCCTGGGCGCACGCCAAGGATGACCATCCGCGCGCGAAGGCCGAGATCGCCGCCGCCCGCGCGCTGGCGCCCTGCGAGCTCTCCTATATCACGGCCGAGCTCAACGACATCTCGGACTGGATCAACGCCACCCGTTCCGCGCCCGAGCGCCTGGAACTCCTGGCGCGCGCCGACCGGGCCGCCCAGGACGCCCTCCGGTGCCACCCCGGCCGCTCGACCGCCTATTACGCCGCGGGCATGTCCTCGCGCATGCACGCCGACCTGGGCTTCGTCTCGCGCCTCTCCGACGCCGCCCGCGAGCTGGACAAGGCCATCGCTCTCGACCCGCGCTTCGAGCCGCTGCTCAAGGCCCGCCGCGACGTCGCCGCCGCGCAGGCGCGGGCCCGCTAGTTTGCTAGCATCGTAGCCATGAAACAGGTCGTACTTCTCGTCGTGGCGGCGTTATCCTGCGCGTGCGCGGGTATCCGTCCCGCACCCTCCGCCCCCGACTCCGCCGCGCCGCCTTCCGAGGACATCTCCCTCCTCAACCCGCTCCTGCGGACCCATCCCGCTCTCGAGTTCAAGGAGCTGAAGCCCTTCTCGTACAAGATCCGGGCCCTCATCGAGAAGAGCACGTCCACGGGCCAGGCGGAGCACGTGGCGGTGTACTTCCGCGACATGGAGAACGGACCGCTGCGCGGCGCGAATTTCGAGGAGAAGTTCTCCCCCGCGAGCCTGCTCAAGGTCCCGCTGATGATGGCCACGCTCAAGCTGGCGGAGGCGGACCCGGCGATCCTGGAGCGCCGTCTGCGCAACGACGGCGACGCGCCCGCCCGCTCGGATTTCAACGGCCACGCCCTGCAGAGCGGCAAAGACTACACCGTCGAGCAGCTGCTGCGCGCGATGATCGTCTCGTCGGACAACAACGCCGTGCTCCTGCTGCGTCAGGTGGTCGGCGACGCCCCCCTCAACGACGTCTTCCAGGACTTCGGACTGGTCATCCCGGCGGTACGCACGCTCGACGACAGCATGTCCGTGCGCGAGTACGCCTCGTTCTTCCGCATCCTCTACAACGCTTCCTATCTGAACAAGGAGATGTCCCAGAAGGCCCTGGAGTACCTCCTGGCCTCGGACTTCAAGCGCGGCATCGTCGCGGGCGTCCCGCCGGGCGTGCGCGTGGCGCACAAGTTCGGCGAGCGTTCGCACTTCGATAGCGACAAGAAGCAGCTCCATGACTGCGGCATCGTCTACCACCCCAGGCAGCACTACATTCTGTGCGTGATGAGCCGCGGGCAGGATTTCGACAAGCTGAGCGGCGTCATCCGCGACATCTCGGCGCTCGTCTACTCCGAAGTCACCACCGGCCGCCGTTACTGAGCACGGCCGGGACCGCGACGGAGAGTTTGCTACCATGCTCGCCATGAAGAGATCCCTGGCTCCTGTCGTCGTGGCGGCCCTGGCGTGCGCGTGTTCCGCGGGCCGTCCCGCCGCGACCGTGCAGAGCGAGTTTCCCCTCCTCAACCCGCTCCTGCGCCTGCAGCCGGACCTGGAGTTCAAGGAGCTTCAGCCCTTCACGTACAAGATCCGGGGCCTCATCGAGACGAACAAGAAGGCCGGCCGCGTCGTGGACGCCGCGGTCTATTTCCGCGACCTCGAGAACGGCCCCCTGCGCGGCGTCAACTTCGAGGAGGAGTTCACCCCGGCGAGCCTTCTGAAGGTTCCCCTCCTCATGGCGGCGCTCGCCCGGATGGAGAAGGACCCCTCATTCGCCTCGCAGAAGGTGACTTTCGACATCCCCTATCGCGGCCAATCGTATCTGTCGAACCGCGCGCTGTTCCCGGGGACGGAATACACCATCGAAGAGGTCGTCCGTGCCCTTATCGTCCACTCCGATAACGACGCCCTGAGCCTGCTGCGCGTCGCCGTCCCGCAGGCGGAGCAGGACCAGGTCTACCGCGACTTCGGACTGATCATCCCCGACGTCCGGGGCATCGAGGACAAGATTTCCCTGCGGGGCTACGCGACCTTCTTCCGCGTCCTCTACAACGCCTCGTTCCTCAGCAAGGAGATGTCGCAGAAGGCGCTGGGCCTTCTAGCGGAGTCGACTTTCAAGGACGGACTGGTCGCCGGGGTCCCGCCGAGCGTGGTCGTGGCGCACAAGTATGGGGAGCGCTACTACAGCAGCGAGAACCTGCGCCAGCTGCACGACTGCGGCATCGTCTACCACCCTAAGAGGCACTACAACCTCTGCGTGATGACCCGCGGCAAGGACTTCGGCGAGCTGGCCGGCGTCATCCGGGACATCTCGGCCCTCGTCTACGAC
>CAZTZW010000417.1:0-2957 GCA_964618085.1 uncultured Elusimicrobia bacterium | reverse complement strand
AGGTCGGGGTCGGAGAGGAGCTTCGCGTCGGGCAGGGCGGCGAGCTTGCCCAAGGCGCGCGCGGCGAACAGGCGCGCCCGCGGGTCCTCCGAGGCCTGGGCCCCGGCGAGCGCCGACGAGGCCCGCACCTCGGGCCACCGAGCGAAGGCGTACACGGCGCGCCAGCGCACCTCGGCGTCCTTGTCGTCCGTCATGGCGAGGAGGGCGCCGACGGCCGCGGTCGAATACTCGGGCACGCGCTTGAGATGGCGCTGCCGGAACAAGGCCAAAGCGGCCTCCGAGCGCACGCGCGCCTCGAAATCGGTGGCGGCGGCGAGCAGCGTCGCCTCGACGTCGGCGCCGCCGGTCTTGCCCAGCGCCTCGACGGCCGCGGCGCGCACGCCGGCGTCAGGGTCGGAGGCGAGCGGCAGCAGGGCCGTCACGGCGGCCGTGCGCGCGTCCTTCAAGACGGCGGGCTCCGCGGCCCCGTCGGGGACCTCGGCCAGGCCGAGCTGCCCCAGCGCCCAGGCCGCCTCGCCGCGCAGGGCCGGGTCGGACTCGGCGAGCGCGCCCTTGAGCGTGACGAGGTCCGTGTAGTCCTGGGCACGCGCCATGCGGCGCAAGGACGGCATGTCGGGAGCGCAAAAGGCCGGGGCGGAGAGCAGGAGGACGGCGAGTACGGTCGTCATGCGCGTAGTCTAGCGTCCTGCCCGCGCTCAGCGCAACGGCAGCCCCTGTTCCTGAAGGAGCTGGGCGCCCCGCAGCTGGATGCTCTCGGCGTCGGCCGGCGGGACCCGGTCGGCCGTCCCGGGGAAGATGACGTAGCGTACGCCGCCGTCCACGCCTCCCGTGTTGGGATGGGCGTTGATGCCCAAGGACAGCGCCGCCGAGATGGACGCCTCGCCCAGCACGCCGTTGGGACCCTTGTCCCCGACGATGGCGTACACGCTCCGGCCGCGGTAGCTGATGACGCCGTAATCGCCCAGACGCACGTCGGGATGGGTGCGGGAGAAATCCATGGGCACGACCATGAAGGGCAGGCGGCCCGGGTTCAGGCTCTGTCCGTTGGGATAGCGCAGGGACGTATGGGACTGCCCCGTCTTGTCGGCGACGTGCCAACCGCCCGCGCCGTCCGCGTCGATGTCCATGTCCGCTTCGAACACCACCGCGCCTTTGACGCCTTGGCGGTCGACCTGGCCGGTGGCGATGTTGAAGGGCTTGCCGCGGTCGGTGGCATAAAGGTCGGTGGAGGGACGCATCTGCTCCGGCCGCACCTCGCCCTGCGTGGGCGCGGCCTTGTGCGCCTCGAGCGCGGGCGCGGCGCCGGCCGGGCCCTCTCCCGGCGGCCGGCCCGCGAGCGCGTCCATGGCGGACCCCGCCGCCGTTCCCGCACCCGCGCCTATGCCTCCTCCGCCCCCTCCGCCCCCGGACGAACCGCCCGCCGAACGCCCGGAGAGCCCGCCCGAAGGGAACGCGGAGACGCTCCCTCCCCCGAGACGGCTCAACGTGTCGATCACCGGCGCCGAAGTCCCGCCTGGCGTCGCGCTCGGCGTCGCGCCGGCCGCCGAGGAGTCCCCGGGGGCTCGCGGCGAAGCGCCGTCCGCCCGTGACGTCCCATCGAATGCCGTCCGCGCGTCGCCGGGCGCGCGCGTCTTGGCGGCGGCCTCGCGCCGCGCGGCCGCGCGGGCGGCCGCGGCCCCCTCCTTCCCCGCGGCCGGGCCGTCGGCGGCGCCTTCCATCCCGCGCGGTCGAGGACCGGCGGACGCGGAAGGCGCGAAGCTTCCTCCATAAGAAGGCAAGTCCATGGAGAGACCCGCGCGGGGGCCGGACGCGCCGGACGCCGTTGCCTCCTCGTTTCCTTCGTACTCTTGCGTGCTCTCGACGCCGGCGCGATCAGACGAGGGGAGCGGTCCGACACCCGCGACGCCGCCCGGCGCGCCCGCCGCGACCGGACGAGAGAACAGCGCGCGCGAGGACTCGACGAGCATCGGCGTCGGCGCGGCCAGCGACGGCCCGCGAGAAGTCTCCGCGGCCGACGGGCGATGACGCCTCAGCCTCCAGGTCAGGATCAGCGCGAGAGCCAGGAGCCAGACCACGACCAGGACGCGGCGCATACGGGTAGGTTAACAGAGGCGGCACGGCCCCGCCAGTTTGTAGAATGGGGCCATGCGCCGACTGTCTTTCCTCTTCCCGCTGGCCCTCGCCGCCTGCATGTCGCCCGAGCCCATCCTCGACGGCCGCGGAGCCGTCTCCCCGGGCCAACGGCTGGTCGTCGCCGTCTATCCCGCGCCGGGGCCGTGGATCGTCGCCGACCCCGACTCGAAGGCCGAGAGCGCGGCGAAGCTCCTGCCCATCGGCATGCTCATGCAGACCATGCAGGAGGACCGCGTGCTCGAGCTCTCGAAAGAGCTCCAGCCCTATCTCCCCCGCCCGCGCTACGACCGCGCCTTCGAGACGGCCTACCTCAAGGAGCTGGCCGCCGTGCACGACGGCAAGGCGCAGAGCTGGGCCGAGGCCGAGCTGCCCGGCGAGGCGAAGCGCGAGTTCAACCGCTCCAACGACCAGCTCGACTGGCGCCGCCGCTATCTCGAGCCCCGCGGCGCGGCGCCGCGCGACTACTCCCGCTTCCTGTCCCTCGACGACGCCATCGTGGTGGACGTGAACCTCCAGTACGGCACCGACGTCACCGCCGAGGAGGGCCGGCTCCTCCCGACCTTGACCGCCGCGACGCGCGTGTACCGCCCGGGCACGACCAAGCTGCTCTGGAGCCGCATCGACGTCGCCTCCGACCAGGCGTCGACGCGCACGCTCTCCGAGTTCCGCGCCGAGCCCAAGGACCTCACCGACCGCCTGGAGGCCCTCGTGCCGGTGCTGGCCAAGCAGGCGGCGGCGGAGCTGGCCAAGGGCCTGAACCTGAGCGCGCCCGCCCGCGCGACGCCCGCCCCCCTCGACGCGCCCTCCGCGACCTCGCCCGCGAT
>CAZTZW010000416.1:0-2970 GCA_964618085.1 uncultured Elusimicrobia bacterium | reverse complement strand
GCTCGCGCAGAACCTCATCAACGGGTCCAACAACGTGCGCGCCCTGGCCAAGCATCTGGCCGCGCTCGACCGCGAGGACCCGCGCCAGAACCGCGAGTGGGTGACCTGCGTGGGCATCGTCGCCCGTGAGAGCTCCATCCTGCGGCACAGCACGCGCCAGGGCCGCGTCATGGTGAAGAACGGCGTGGAGCTCGATTCGGCGGCGGCGGCGTTGAGCTTCGAGCCGGGGAAGGCCGTCGACCTGCCCGGCCAGGAGGACGCGGACGGCGCGCGGGTGGCGCTGGCGCTGAGCGCGGTCGAGGAGGCCGAGCCCCTGGCCGCGGCCATCATCCTGCGCGCGCAGGGCGCCGACGAGCTGGACCGCATCAGCGCCTACGAGGCCGCGGCCGACGAGGCGTCCGGCCGCGTGCGGGAGCAGCGCGCGCACCTGGCCTCCTTGGTGGGGGAGAAGGGGGTCGACGTCGGCCTGGAGTCGAAGCCCGGGCCCGCCGCCGCCGGCATCCCCTCGCCCATGCCGGACATCATGCGCGCGCCGTCGGCCAAGCCGCGGCGTGAGCCCTAACCGCGTCGCCGCGCCGTCCGCGCTCTCTGAGAGCCCGTCGAGGCCCGAAATGGTAATATGGGCGTCATGAGAAGGACCCTTCCCGTTCTCCTGCTCGCCGTCGCCGCGCTCGCCGCCTGCCGCGGCGAGAAGGACCCCGTCGTCGCCACGGTGGGCAAGCTCAAGATCACCCAGTCCGAGTACCGGCGCAAGCTGGCCGAGGTCTCCTCGGGCTATCAGGACTACGTGCTCACCCCCAGCGGCCGCCGCCAGTTCCTGGACGTGCTGGTGCGCGAGAAGCTCGTGCTCGCCGCGGCCCAGCAGTCCGAGGTCCCCGGCTCCGCCGACTTCCGGGCCCGCCTGGACCGCCTGCGCAAGGAGGAGGAGGAACGCGTGCGCGAGGGCGGCGACTACCTGCTGACCAGCATGTGGATCGAGGACCTGCGCAAGCGCGGCGAGCTCAAGATCGAGGACAGCGAGGTCGCCGAATACTTGGAGAAGCACCCCACCGAGGTGGACATGCGGCACATCCTCCTGGCCACCCCCGAGAAGGCCGAGGAAGTCGCCAAGCGCCTGCGCGGCGGCGCCAATTTCGCCAAGGTCGCCAAGGACGAATCGCTCGACGCGGCCACCGCCGCCGAGGGCGGGAAGCTGCCGCCCTCGCTGTACGGGGAGGTCATCCCCGAGCTCGAGGAGGTCGTCTTCCGCATGCGGCCCGGCGAGATCGGCGGGCCGCTCAAGAGCAAGTTCGGCTATCACGTCCTGAAGAAGGAGGGCGAGCGCCGCCCTCCCGCCGAGGAGGCGCGCGAGCGCGTCGCCCGGCTGCTGGAGAAGCAGAAGCTCGACCGGCACCTGCAGTCCATCCAAGAGAAGTTCCCCGTGGAGATCGTCGATGAGGAATTCAAATAGCGTTCTCGCCGTCCTGATGCTGCTGGCCGCCCCCGCGGCCGCCAAGCCCCTGGAGGACACCGTCGCCGTCGTCAACGGCACGCCCGTGCTCCTGTCCGAGTACCAGAAGGAGGCCGCGACGGCCATGGATTTCTGGAGCAAGTCCCAGCCCGGCTCCATGGACGATCCCGCCAACGTGCGCAAGCTGCGCGAGAGCACCCTCGAGCAGCTCATCGACCGCGAGCTGCTCTATCAAGAGGGCAACAAGCTCAAGCTGAAGGTCCGCGAGCGCGAGATCGAGAACGCCGTCGACGAGATCAAAGGACGCTTCAAGAAGGACGAGAACGGCCAGGACCTCACCCCGGCGCAGGCCGACGAGGAGTTCCGCCGCCAGCTCAAGGCCGAGGGCCTCGACTACGCCCAGTTCCGCGAGCGCCTCTCGCGCCAGATCATGGCCCGCAAGGTCATCGAGGAGGGCGTGAAGGCCAAGGTCAAGCCGCCGACGGAGGAGGAGGCCAAGGCCTACTTCGCCACCATCACGGCCTACCTCGCGCAGAAGACCACCGACACGCCCAAGGGCCTCAGCGAGGACGAAGCCGCCGCCCTGCTGGAAGTGTCCGCGCAGGTCAAGGCCCTGAGCTCGGAGCGCGTGCGCGTGCAGCGCATCCTCATCCGTCTCTCCCCGGGCGCCAGCGACGCGGAGAAGAAGCGCGCCCTGCGCACCGCCGCCGAGATCCGCCAGAAGATCGAGGGCGGCGCCGACTTCGCGACCATCGCCCGCGAGGAGTCCGAGGACCCGGAGAGCGCCGCCCGCGGCGGCGACATCGGCTTCGTCCTGCGGGGCGTGGCCGCGCCGCAGCTCGAGAAGGCCGCTTTCGCCCTCGAGGTCGGCAAGGTCAGCGAGCCCATCCTCACCGAGGTGGGCTACCACGTCCTGCGCGTCACGGAGCGCCGCGCCGCCGAGAAGCCCGACTTCGAGCGCTTCAAGGACGACATCATCAACTTCCGCGCCAACATGACGTTCCACCGGGACCTGGAAGCGTTCGTGAAGGGCCTGCGCGCCAAGGCCGTCATCGAGCGCAACCTCCCCGCCGCCCTCTGAAGAGCCGGGTCCTCGCCTTCACCTGCGGCGATCCGGCGGGGGTGGGCCCGCGCGTCGCGGTCTCGGCCCTGCGCCGCCTGCCGCGCGGCGCGCGCGCCGTCCTGGTCGGAGAGCCCGCCGTGTGGCGGGCTGCCGGCTGGCGGCCCGGGCTGGCGGAAGTCCGCGACACCGGCCTCGGCCTGAAGGCTCCCGGGCCGGGACGTCCCACGCGCGACGGCGGCCGTCTCTCCGCCGCGTCCTTCGAGGAGGCCCTGCGGCTGGCCGCCCGCGGCCTGGTCGGCGGCGTGGTCACCGCGCCCGTGTCGAAGGAAGGCTGGGCGGACGCCGGCTATCCCTGGACCGACCACACCGACCGCCTCGCCGCGCTGACCCAGCGCGGGGACGCGCACATGGTGCTGGGCGTCCCGTCCCGGGGCCTGTGGTGCGTGCTGGTCACGCG
>CAZTZW010000415.1:0-2972 GCA_964618085.1 uncultured Elusimicrobia bacterium | reverse complement strand
TTCGCCCTCCAGGGGACCAAGCTCTCCCTCATCGCGGTGGACGAGGCGCACTGCATCTCTCAATGGGGGCACGATTTCCGGCCCGCCTACCGCAACCTCAAGGGGCTCAAGGCGCGCTTCGGCGTGCCCGTGCTCGCGCTGACCGCGACCGCGACGCCCCAGGTCGTCAACGACATCGTCGACCAGCTCGCGATGGAGGACCCGCTGCGCGTGCGCGGCTCGGTGTTCCGCCCCAACCTCCACATCTCCGCCTACCTGAAGGCGGGGGAGAAGGCGTCCCCGCGCCCCGGCGCGGTCACCGACACCAAGGGCTCCATCCTGCGCCTCGTGCGGGCCCGCGCGGGCGAGTCCGGCATCGTGTACTGCCTCTCGCGCCGCTCGGTCGAGTCCATGGCCGAGTTCCTCTCCGGCCGCGGCGTGAAGGCTCTCGCCTACCACGCGGGCATGACCCCCGAGCAGCGCGAGCACGTCCAGAACAGCTTCAAGCGCGACGACGCCGACGTCATCGTGGCCACCGTCGCCTTCGGCATGGGCATCGACAAGCCCGATGTGCGCTTCGTCATCCACCGCGACATGCCGCGCTCGGTGGAGTCCTGGGTGCAGGAGGTCGGCCGCGCGGGACGCGACGGCGCGCCCGCCGACTGCGTCATGTTCTACTCCTGGGCCGACGTGATGGGCTACGAGCGCCTGGTCTCCGACCTGGAGCCGACCTTGGCCGACTGGCACAAGAACCGCGCCCGGGAGATGTTCCGCTCCTCCGAGCGCCGCGCCTGCCGCCACCAGGCGCTGGCCCGCCACCTGGGCGAGGAGCTCGCGCCCTGCGGCTCCTCCTGCGACGTGTGCGCGGGCCTCGACCCCGTGAAGTCCGCGCCCGAGGTGCCGATGAAGCGCTCGTCCTTCGGGACGCGAGCGGCGACCGACGACGCCCCGTCGTCCGCCGGCTCGCCGCTGTTCACCAAGCTGCGCGCCCTGCGCAAGAAGCTCGCCGACACGCGCGGCGTGCCCGCCTACATGGTCTTCAACGACGCCACCCTCCAGCAGATGGCCGCCCAGCGCCCGTCGAACGAGGAGGAGATGCGCGCCGTCTCCGGCGTCGGCCCCAAGAAGTGGGTCGAATACGGCGAGATCTTCCTCGCCGCCCTCAAGGACGGATAGGATAGGGGACAGGCACCTAACCTACACGGATGTAGGTTAGGTGCCTGTCCCCTATCCTACGCGAACTTCGGGAGGCGCTTCTCGCGGACGGCGGCGACGCCTTCGACGAGGTCGGCGCCCTTGAAGGTGACGGCCTGGCCCTTGGCCTCGTGGACCAGGTAGGGGTCGAGCTTCTCGCCGAGGCGGGTCTCGGCCTTCAGGATGCGCAGGGACTCGCCGGAGCCGGCGGCCAGTGTCTTGGCCAGCTCGGACGCCATGACGCCCAGCTCCTCCACGTTCTCCGCGCCCGCCATAGCCGCGCCCCATTCCACCAGCTCGCGGCCGGTGAAGCTGCGGCCGGTGAACAACAGATCCCTGGCCCGCGCGTCGCCGAAGGCGTTGCGGGCCAGCGGCCAGGCGCCCATGCCGGGGTTGAGGCCCAGGCGCACGAAGTTCAAGGACATCTTGGCGTCGAGGACGACGAGGCGCAGGTCGCAGGCGAGGGCGAGGCACAGGCCCGCGCCCACGGCCGGTCCGTTGACGGCGGCGAGGGTGACCTGCGGCAAGGTCCGGATGGAGAGGAACGAGCCGTAGAACTTGCGCATCAGCGGCGCGAGCTTGGCCTGCGGACGCGCCATGTTGGTCTCGATGAAGCCCAGATCGCCGCCCGCGGAGAAGGCGGGGCCGCTGCCGTGCAGGACCACGACCTTGCTGGGCTCCTTGGCGATGCGGCGCACGGCCTCGGCGAACTCGCCGGCCATCTCCTCCGACATGGCGTTGTAGGAGTCGGGGCGCTGGAGGGTGAGCATGGTGACGGCGCCTTCGGTACGCCAGGAGAGCGTGGGCATGGAGGGGATTGTACCATCCGCCCGCGCGGCCGCGTCAGGGGTAGGCCGCGGTGATGCAGTGCAGCGAGCCGCCGCCGTAGTCGGCGACGTAGGCCGCGGGGACCGGCACGACGTCGAGACCGAAGGAGCCGTAGGTCTCCAAGGCCTCGGCGTCCGCGGGCAGGCCGAAGGTCGGCACGAAGACGGTCCCGTTGACCAGCACGGAATTGACGTAGCTGCGCTGGGGCATGACGCCCCGGCGCGCCAAGGCCTCGGGCAGCGCGGCCTTCGGCAGGAGGGTCACCTTGTAGCCCCAAGCCTCGAGCCCCTTCACGAACGACGGCTGGTCGGTGAGGGCCTGCGAGTCGGACATGAACTTGACCACCTCGTCGGCGTGGCCGATGCCCGAGACGTGCGGCACGCGCATGAGGCGGCGGCAGCCGTAGGCGCCGCGGAACGTCTCCTCGCTCACGCCGTTCGAGATGGTCTCGGCGACGACGACGCAGTCGCCCCGCGCGCTGGCGGCCAGGTTGCCGTGCTCGAAAGGGGAGGGGTGGCGGCTCAGCTTCGCGCCGAGGCGCGCGGCGATGGCGTCGCCCGGGTCGAAGTTCTTCGGGTATGGCGCGGCGGCCAGCGCGAGCGCGCCGCCCTCCATCACCGGGAAGGGGAAGCTGTCGCGCGCCCACAGGGGCTCGCCGGCGCTGCGCAGGACCAGGCGCTCCGCGTCCAGGCCCGCGCGCTTGAACGTGTCCCATTCGGACTCGGTCGTCGGATAGACCAAGGCCGTGACGCCCTTGGGCAGGCGGGACAGGAGGAGGCGCTTGATGCCCTCGGTCTGGTAGTCGAACCCGGCGCTGAAGACGAGGTACTTCACCGGCTCGTACTCCGCGTAGGGGCGCAGGGCCTGCGCGGAGGCGGCGCAGGGGGCGAGGAGCAGAGCCAGGAGGAGTCGGCGCATCTCCCTGATAGGATGCCGGACGCGGCGGCCGGCGTCATGGGCCCTTGGGCCCA
>CAZTZW010000414.1:0-2991 GCA_964618085.1 uncultured Elusimicrobia bacterium | reverse complement strand
TCTCCAATACCGGCAGCCTCCGTCCTTCTACCTTAAGGCGCCGACCTTGCTCTATGCGTTCATCTTCATCGCATTACGCGCGCTTCGATTTCAGCTGCGTTACGTCGTTCTCGCCGGCTTGTCGGCGGCCTTCGGCTGGCTCATGCTCGTCTGTTATGCGATTTGGTCGGACCCGACGCGGGTGACGCACAGCTATGTGGATTACATGACGATGAACAAGATTCTCATCGGCGCCGAACTCGACAAGATCATATCCTTCGCGCTCGTGACCGCCGTTCTCGCGCTGGCCATCTCACGCGCCCGGACGCTTCTGGTGAGCGCCGTCGCCGAAGGCGCGGCGGCCGAACAGTATTCCCGTTTTCTTTCTCCTGAGGCCGCCGCGCGCATCCGCGGCTCTGAGCAGCCGTTAGCAGCGGGACGCGGCGAAGCCCGGCGCACGGCCGTCGTTTGTCTAGACCTGCGCGGCTTCACACGGTTGGCCGCGACGATGTCGCCGGATGAGGTGATGCATTTTCTAACGGAGTATCTTGACCGAGTCGTTCCCATTATTACCGCCCGCGGCGGCTTCATCGACAAGTATATGGGCGACGGCATCCTCGTCACTGTAAGCGAAACAGCAGGCGCCAATCATGTCGCCGCCGCGTTCGCCATGGTGGACGAGGTCATGACCGAGATCGAGCGCTGGAATGCGGACCTGACGAAATTAGGCAAGCCGCCGCTGCGGGTAGGCTCGTCCATTACGGCCGGCACGGCTATCTTCGGCGCGCTGGGCGGCGCCGGCCGGCTCGAATACACCGTCATCGGCGAAGCGGTGAACCTGGCGGCGAAACTGGAGAAGCACAACAAGACGATGGGTACGCGCGCCTTAGCCACGCTCGAGGCCTACCGGCTGGCCCGAGCCCAAGGCTATGTCCCGCCCGCCGCCGCCTTTGAGCGCGCCGGCTGCCCGATCGAGGGCGTCGACGGATTGACGGATCTAATCGTTCTTCATTCATGACTTTGATATCGTTGACTATTCCCATGGAGGTTTTGCCCATGCCCATCGACATTGAAGCCGGAGTCCGAGACTACTACGGGAAGACTCTGAAAAGCGGAGCCGATCTAAAGACCGACGCATGTTGCTCGCCCTCGGACCTGCCGCGCGCCGTGCGCGAAGCGCTGGCGAAGGTAAGCGATGAGGTCACCTCTCGTTATTACGGCTGCGGTCTGACCATCCCAAGCGAGCTGGCGGGATTGAGCGTCCTCGACCTGGGGTCCGGCTCGGGACGCGACTGCTACATCCTCTCCCAGCTGGTCGGCAGCGCGGGACGCGTGACCGGCGTCGACATGACCGAGGAACAACTTGCGGTCGCCGAGCGCAATCGCGCGCATCACACGAAGACTTTCGGCTATGGCAACGTCGAGTTCGTCAAAGGTGACATCGCGCGCCTTGACGAAATCGGCCTTAAAGACGCCTCGTTCGACCTGATCGTATCCAACTGCGTGATCAACCTCGCGCGCGACAAGGCGGCCGTCCTGCGCCAGGCCCGGCGCGTGCTGAAGGAAGGCGGCGAGCTATATTTCTCGGACGTCTACGCCGACCGGCGCGTGCCCGCGGATTTGAGGAGCGATCCCGTGCTCTATGGGGAGTGCCTGGGAGGCGCGCTGTATTGGAACGATTTCCTCCAATTGGCCAAGGGCGAGGGCTTCTCCGACCCGCGGCTCGTCGAGTCGCGCCCGTTGGCGCTCGACAAGGGCCCGATTCGGGAGCGCGCCGGCCACATCGGCTTCTATTCGGCGACTTACCGCCTGTTCAAGCTCGCCGGTCTCGAACCTGCCTGCGAGGATTATGGGCAGGCGGTCAGGTACAAAGGGACGATCGTGGACGCGCCGCGGGCGTTCACGCTCGACGGCCATCACCGCTTCGAGGCCGGGAGAATCATGACGGTGTGCGGCAACACCGCGTTGATGCTGGAGAAGAGCCGCTACAACCGCCACTTCGACTTCTTTGGCGACATGACAAAGCATTTCGGCATCTTTCCGGGATGCGGGACGAACTTGCCGTTCACGACGGAGACGAGGAACGACGGTGCCTGCTGCTAAGTGGGCCCGCGCTGAGACCACCGCGCAGGGCAAGGCCCGGGCCGTGGTGCCCCCCGGCGCGTTGAAGACGCTGTGGCTTAACACCGGGACCCTGTGCAATATCGAGTGCGCGAATTGCTACATCGAGTCATCCCCGCGCAATGACCGGCTCGAATATCTACGCCTGGCTGAGATCCGTCCCTTTTTGGACGAAGCCCGGGAGATGGGGGCGAGCGAGATCGGATTCACCGGCGGCGAGCCGTTCATGAATCCGGATTTACTCGCCATGGCCGGGGAGTGCCTGGAGCGCGGCTTCACGGTCCTGATCCTGACCAACGCGATGGCGCCGATGACGAATCACAAAAACGCTCTCCTCGCTCTCTTCGCGCGTCACGCTCGGAGTCTGCGCCTGCGCGTGTCGCTCGACCATTACACCGCAGCCGCCCACGACGCCGAGCGCGGCGCGGGCGCCTTCGACAAGACCCTGTCGGGCCTGCGCTGGCTGCTCGACGCGGGATTTTCCGCCTCAGTGGCCGGGCGGACCTTCATCGATGAGAACGAACCCGCCGCTCGCGCTGGCTACCTCCGCGCGATCGGACGCGAAATCGAACTGACGGTGTTTCCCGAGATGGGCGCGACTACGGAGCTTCCCGAAATCACGACCGAGTGCTGGGGATTGCTCGGCAAGGCGCCAGATTCAGTGATGTGCGCCTCCTCGCGCATGGTGGTCAAGCGCCGCGGTTCGCCGCGCCCCGCGGTCGTCGCCTGCACTCTCATCCCCTACGACGAGCGCTTCGAACTCGGCCAGACCGTGCGGGAGTCGTGGCGTCCGGTCGCCCTTCAGCATCCGCACTGCGCCTCGTTCTGCGTGCTCGGCGGCGGGTCATGCACCGCATGAAGGTTTCCGTCGTCATTCCCGTCCACCGCAAC